>JAKDNL010000012.1 GCA_030451825.1 Pseudonocardia sp.
TGGTGGACCGCAAGGCGCTGGCCGATCAATGGCGGGCTCGGGTCGCCGAGCATCTCGGCGTTACCGCGGGCCAGCTCGGCGGAGGCCGGACGAAGCTGCGAGGCACGATCGACGTCGTGACCCTGCAGACCCTCGCCCGACGCGATGACCTGGCCGAGCTCACCGCCGGGTACGGCCTGGTGATCGTCGACGAGTGCCACCACATCCCGGCCGCTGCCTTCGAGAACGCTGTTCGTCAGGTTCGGGCCCGCCGCTGGATCGGGCTGACCGCCACCCCGTATCGCCGTGACGAGCTCGACGACCTGATCGCGTTGCAGCTCGGACCCGTCCGGCACACGATGTCCCCACCGGAGCCAGGTACCTTGGCCGCGGCCGCCGGGGGAGTGGCGGAGCGCTCGCTCACCGTCCATCTGACGGGGTTCGACTACCGAGGCGACGCGGACCCGTCGGCGCCCGGCGGGATGGCGGCGATCTATCGGGAGCTGGTGGCCGACGATGCCCGCAACCGTCAGCTGATCGCCGACGTGCTGGCCGCGCGGGAGCGGGGTCGTCAGTGCCTGGTCCTCACCCAGCGGACCGCACACGTTGATCTTCTCGTCGAGTTGCTCCGCGATGCTGGACACGACCCGGTCGTCCTGAAGGGTGGTATGGGCGTCGGGAAACGGCGGCAGGCCCTCGATCGACTCCGTCCTGAGGACGGCCCGTTGCTGGTGGTCGCGACCGGCTCCTACGTCGGTGAAGGGTTCGACTGCCCGGCCTTGGACACGCTGTTCCTGGCGGCGCCGATCGCCTTCAAGGGCAAACTGGTCCAGTACGTCGGGCGGGTGTTGCGATCCGCACCGGGCAAGGTGCTGGTCGAGGTGCACGATTACCACGATGTGGAGACCGGCGTCCTGGCGTCGTCGCTGCGCAAACGATCACCCGGCTACATCAGCCTCGGCTTCCCCGACCCACGCAAGCTGCGACACCGTCCGCCGGCTGAGACATGACGGCGTTCGGATGAGGGGAGCCCCAGGACTGGGATCGCGATTGTGCGCGGTCAGCGTGGCCAGCTGGCGAGGCCTTGCTCGAGGAGGTCGAAGCCGAGCTCGGCGGTAGCACGCGCCTGTCCGGCCGAGTCGCCTGCGCGCACGCCGGCGAGCTGTCGTAGCTGGTTGGCCGAGGAAAGCGTCTGGACGACAGCGAGGATCTGCTCGGCCACCAGCCGCGGCGCGAGCCGGTCCGCGTGCAGGTCGGCGGGGTCTGCGACGGGTGGGGCGTTGTCCTCGCGCGGCACAGACCAGTCCCAGCCCGCTCCGCGTGCGGACACCGTCCCCGCGGCGTCGGCGAGGGCGGCCACGAGCGCCTCCCGGACCGTTGCCCACTGGCGGGTGGCGGCCGAGAGCAGCGCCGGGCTGGCCCAGATCAGGCGGGTGAACTGGGTAACTCCGTCGTGCAGGCCGGTCCACTCCGCTCGCCGATCCAGTTCGGCGAGCACGAACCGCCGCAGCGCGCGCACGGGAGGCTGCCCCGCCGCGCGCCGGCCCACGACCGCGCCCAGGTCCGGGAACAGCGCCGGCCGGCTGCCGAAGAAGATGTCCTCCTTGGCCGGGAAGTAGTTGGTGACCGTCATCTTCGACACCTCGGCCGCCTCGGCGATCTGCACGATCGAGACGGCCTCGAACCCGTGCGCCAGGAACAGCCGCACCCCCTC
This sequence comes from Pseudonocardia sp., assembly GCA_030451825.1. Lineage (GTDB taxonomy): Bacteria > Actinomycetota > Actinomycetes > Mycobacteriales > Pseudonocardiaceae > Pseudonocardia. The sequence goes on from JAKDNL010000012.1 coordinate 1,694, forward strand.
GTGTCGGATCCGGTCTCGGGTGGCCCGCTTCTTGCGCTCCCGCAGTCCCGTCTCACCTGACATGTCGCCAGCTTAGCGGCCAGTAAGTAGGACTGACATAAATATCTGTTGAAACGATATTTATGTCAAACCTATGATTACGGAGAACCATCCCGGGCTGCCTCCCAATGATCAGGAGAGTGACATGACCAGACCCATAGCGACACCGGCCATCATGAGCCGCGGCGCCGCGGCCATGACGATCGGTGCGGCGATCGCGACGCTGCTGCTGGCGGTCCTCGACACGAACATCGTGACCACCGCAGCTGTGCCGATCGCCCGCGACCTGCAGCCGGACGGGGGGACTACCCAGGTGCCCTGGCTGGTCGCCGGCTACATCCTGGCCGCGACGGTCGTCCAACCGCTGTACGGCAAGCTCGCCGACATCATCGGCGCCAAGCAGGTGTACCTTGCCTCGGTCGGGATCTTCCTTGCCGGCTCGGCGCTCTGTGCGGCGGCGACCTCGATGCCGGAGCTGATCGCGTTCCGGGCGCTGCAGGGCCTCGGCGGCGGTGGGCTGCTCAGCGTCACGATGGTGGTGATCGGTCACCTGCGTGCCGAGGACCCCGACAGCGACGCGGGGGCCAGCGGCAACCTGGCGGCCGGAATCGTGGTCGGTCTGGGTCTGGTCTGCGCTCCGCTGCTCGGCGGGTGGCTGGTGAGCAGCCTCGGCTGGCAGTGGATCTTTCTGGTCAACCTGCCCCTCGGAGCCGTCTCCTGGCTGGTGATGGCCCGGTTCCTGCGGCTGAGTCACGAGCGCTCAGACGAGCGGATCGATGTGCCCAGCGCACTGTTGATCGGCGCGGCTGCCGCGCTGCTACTGCTCGGCTGCCAGTGGGGCGGGCAGCGCTACTCCTGGCTCTCGGCCCCCGAGCTCGCGCTCGGCGCGGGCGTGCTGGTGCTGACCTTGACCTTCGCGGCCCGACAACGGCACTCCCTCGCTCCGTTCTTCCCGCCGCGGCTGTTGCGGGTGCCGGTGCTGCGAATCGTGAGCTTTCTGCAGCTGGCCACCGGCCTGGGTATGGCTGCCGGCACGCTCTACATCGTCCTCGAACTCCAGGTCGTGCATGGCGCGTCGCCGGTACAGACCGGCCTGGCGTTGATCCCCGAGGCGATCGGACTGGCCGCCGGTGCTCTCATCGGCGGCATCTTGCTCAAGCGACGCCGCCCACTGCGTGGCTCGGTCGTGATCGGTACCGCCCTGACCGCACTGGCACTGGCCGGCATGGCGACCATGGGCGCGCACTCGCCGAGCTGGGAGCTCTCGACACTGCTGGTGCTGATCGGCAGTGGGGTCGGGCTCACCATCGGCAACGAGGTGATCATCGTTCAGGCCACGGTTGAGCGGCGAGACCTCGGGATGGCCACCACCGGCGTCCGGTTCGTGGAGTCACTGGGTACCTCGATCGGCGCGGCGGCCCTGGGGACCGTCTTCGTCACCCTCGTCGGCGCGCACGCCGACGATCCCTCGACCGTCGCGCACGCGATCAGCGTCTGCTTCGCCATCGGCGCGGCGCTGCTCCTGGTGGCCACCGGCGTTGCCGTCCGCCTCCCCGCGGAGGCAACCGGCCACGCCCCACCCGCCAGGAGCGCGGTGAGCGCTTGATCCGCACTGCACCAGTCCCGGCGCCGGCCGCGCGGGCGCCGGCCGCTCTATCAGGGCGGGCCCTGATAGTCGGGGGGTGGCTGCTCGCCGAGGGTCGGGGGCTGGTGGCCGGTTCTGGAGGACGGCGCTGACGGCGGCGAGGAACTCACGGGGCTTCTCCTGGTGGGCATTGTGCCCGGCGCCGGCGAAGTAGATCAGCCGAGAGTGCGGCAACCGGTCGCGGTAGTCCAGTGCCGAGTGCCACGACAGGTAGTCGCAGGATCCCTTGACGATCAATGTCGGTACGGGTAGCCCGGTCAGCGCCGGGCGCGGATCGGTGGCGGGTGGGGCGGTGGCCGACTGTGGATATTGCATGGCGTAGAAGCCGGAACCGCGTACCGGCGGGAGTCCGGCGGGGGCGCCGTGGCAGAACAGTGCCGGTTCGGCGAGGTTGAGCACCGCATCGTTGCGGGCGTCGGCCTCCCGATCGCCGAAGAACGCGTGCGCCGCGGCCGGGTTGACCTGTAACAGGAGGTAGCCCAGCAACGGTCGTGGGGCGAGCACCTGGGCGTACTGCCGGAGCTTGTGTCCGAGTTCCAGGTCGGTGGTGGCGCGCGTCGGGCTGGTGTCGGCGGGGTCGAGCGGGCCGGGTGAGACCAGCACAAGTCGTGCGACGTGCTCGGGGTGCGCCGCGGTGTAGGCGGCGGCGAGCGCGCCACCGTAGGAGTGCCCGAGCAGCACCATCCGGTCCAGCCCGAGCCGGAGTCGCAGCGCCTCCAGGTCGGCGACGTCGCGGTCGCGGCCGTATCCGCGGGGGTCGGCGAGGCGGGTGGAGGTGCCGCCGCCGAGCTGGGCATAGAGGTAGACGTCGGATCCCAGGCCGGTCAGCGGGGCGAGCGCGCGGGCGTTGGTGGCCAGGTCGGGGACCCCCGGCCCGCCGTGCAGTATGACGATCGGTGGCCGTCGGGCGGGGCCGCGGGCAGGTAGCCGCCACACGGCCAGCCGGGAACCGGTGGACAGGGCGACGTGCTCTCCACCGGGCAGAGCGTTCTGTGGCGGCGGTCCGATGTCGGCCGGCGGGATGAGCGTGGTCACGATGAACACCGCGAGCAGCGGGATCGCGGTCCCCGCGAACAGCAGCCATCGGGCGCGGTGGCGATGCTCGGCCCGGGTCCGGTGGGCGGCGACCCAGGCGGCGCCCGTCAGGTCGAGGCCCAGGAACGCCAGCATCCCGGCCGCCATGAACACCCACGGCACCGGCACCAGCGCCGCTACCGCGCCGGAGGCGACCAGCGCGCCGACGACCGCGACGATCACCACGGAGGCGACCGCGACGGCGGTGACCACCCTCGACCGACGCCGAGGCGTGACGCCCCGGCGTGCTCGCCCGCTGCTGACTCCCACCCGTATCACCTCAGTCTTCGGACCGCGGCGGCCTCGTCGATTCGCCGTAGCCGTCGAAACCCGTCCCGTACGGCCCGATAAGGAGCCGAGTCCGGCCGGTAGACGCCGGATGCCGCGTAGTACACATTCGTCGTCACGATCAGCATGGCGGAGGTTCCGGCGTAGAGCGCCGCTCCGAGCGCCGGCACCAGGTCGGGAGGCGCGCTGTAGGCGAGCACGATCCGCAGCACGGAGTCGAGCGGGGTGCCCAGGCCCCAGAGCAGGCTGGAGACCCACCACATCTGGCGGAACCGCGGCGAGTCGCGCCAGAGCTCGTCCCACCGCATCAGGCGCGCTGGCCGCCGTGGCGCAGGATGGTCGGATCGATCCGAAGCACGTCGAGGTGTTCGCGCACATGTTGCTCGCCTCGGTGAACGAGGTGGCGCTGCTCATCGCCTCGGCCGCAGATACCGACGCCGCGATCTCCGGAGGCGGGGATGCACTGCGGGCGATGCTGTCCCGCCTGCTCGACCCACCCGCCGCTACCCCCTCGGCTCACTGACGACGGTCGATTCGGCACCGCGGGGCCGGCGGCACCACCGCAGCGTGTTCAGCCGCGGGCGAGGCGGGCGGCCTGCTGGGCACATCCCCAGGACTGCAGCACCCCGACTCCTCCGTGCCCGTAGTTGTGCACGCAGCGAAGCCCCCCGATGTCCTCGACCTCCAGCCGTGCCCGGGGACGGACCGGACGCAGCCCCGCCCGGTGTCCGATGATCCTCGCGTCGGCGAACCGGGGCTCCAGCGCCACACACCGCTCGAGAATGCCGTCGGCGATCACCTGTGACGGTGCGGGATCCCAGCCGTCCTCGACCGAGATCCCACCGAGCAGGACGTGATCGCCGTGCACGTGCCAGGATGCCCACTCCGATGCGCCGGGACCGGGCATGAAGAAGCCCTCCAGCCCGGGATTCTCGACCACGACGTGCTGGCCGCGGACCGGGTGCAACCCCTCGTCGGAGCACAGTGCCGCAGCCCCGACGCCCGCACAGTTGACGAGAGTGGCTGCGCCATCGGCGGCCGACGCCAGCGACTCGACCCGCCTCTCGACGATCAGTCCACCTGCGGCGGCGAAGCGATCGAGCAGGTACTGCAGGTAGACCGGCATGTCCACCATGGGCACCCGCAGCCACATACCGAAGCCGAACCCCGCAGGGAGCTCGTCGGGGTCGGCGATGCGCACCAGCACACTCGCGTCGGCCAGCGGCGGGGCCTGTTCGATTCCGGCGGCAGCGGCGATCAGCCCGGTCGTGATCGCGACCCCAGCTGCGGGTTCGGTATCGGCGAGCGCGGTGAGGTGGGCGACGGTGGCCAGCTCCCACGCTGCGGTGCGCTGGTCCGGGCCGTGGAACACCGGTCCGCACATGCCGGTGGCCGCGGCCGAGGTGCTGCGCAGCGGTGGCTCGGCCGCGACGATCCGAACGCGGGCGCCGGCCTCGGCCAGCACGATCCCGGTGCTGAGCCCGATCACGCCTGCCCCGACCACCACAAGGACATCAGCCCTGGTCATCGCTCTGACGCTACTGACCGGAACGCCGCACGGCTTGGAGATTTGGGAACGTCACCGACGGGCGGGTCGTCGGCCCATGGTCGGGCCTGCTCGAGTTGGGAGGCCACCCGGATCAGCTGGGCTTCGTGCCCGTGTGCGGCGACGAGTTGGACGCCGATGGGCAGGCCGTGTGCGGTGCGGTGCAGCGGCAGGGTGATGGCGGGTTGGCCGGTGGCGTTGAACGGCTGGGTGAACGAGACGGTCCGGCCCGAGCGGGCGTGTTGGCCGGCCGGGTCGTCCGCGGCGGCGTCGGTGAGCAGGGCCGGGGGCTCACCGATGGTGGGGGTCAGGAGCAGGTCGAACCCGTCTGCCCACCACTGGTGGACGGCGCGGCGGAACCGTGCCCGGCCGGCCTGCGCGCGGGCATGGTCGACGGCGGTCACGGTGCGGGCCTGTCGGGCCAGTTCCCAGTTGACGGGCTCCACGTCGGCGGCGGTGACCTCACGTCCGAGGACCTCGGCGAGGTGGGCGATGGTCGCGCCGATGTTCACGGTCCGCAGCACCCCGATCGGCGCGCGGTAGCGCGGGTCGGCCAGGGCGGGCGGGAAGCCCGGCTCGACCCGGTGCCCGAGGGCCTCGAGCAGCCGACCGGCTTCGTGTACCGCTGTCGCGCACTGCTCGTGCACCGGCTCGCCGCTCGGGTAGTGGTCGAGCAGCCCGACCCGTAGCGAGCCGGGGTCGGCGTCGAGCTCGCGGGTGTAGGGCCGGACCGGGGCCGGTGCCGCGACGGCGTCGCCGACGCCGGGGCCGCGGACGGCGTCGAGCAGCGCGGCGGTGTCGCGGACGGTGCGGCTGAGGCCCAGTTCCACACCCAGACCGCTCTCGTCCCCGAGCGGTCCGGCGCTGATCCGCCCCTGGGACGGTTTGAGCCCGACCAGCCCGCAGCACGACGCCGGTACCCGGATGGACCCGCCCCCGTCGCTGGCGTGCGCGATCGCGACCATGCCGGAGGCGACCGCCGCGGCGGATCCGCCGCTGGATCCACCCGGGGAGCGGGTCGGGTCCCAGGGGTTGCGGGTGGGGCCCCAGGCCGCCGGTTCGGTGGTGGGCAGGCTGCCGAACTCGGAGGTGTTGGTGCGGCCCGCAGTGACCAGCCCGGCCGCGCGGAAGCGGGCGACCACGGTCGAGTCGGCAGCCGACGGCGCCGCGGCCTGCACCAGCGCTCGGTTGCCGTTGCACAGCCGCTGCCCGGCGTAGGTGGCGATCAGGTCCTTGAGCAGGAACGGCACGCCACGGAACGGGCCGTCGGGCAGCGCCGCGGCGGCGGTGTCGCGTGCGTGGTCGAACCATCTCATCACCACCGCGTTGAGCAGCGGATCGAGGTTCTCGATCCGCTCGATCGCGGCCTCGAGCAGCTCGGTCGGGCTCACCTGCCCGGATCTGACCAGCTCGGCCTGCGCGGTGGCGTCCATCCAGCGGGTGTCCTCGGCGAGAGAACCCATCGGTCGTCTCCTGCTCTCGAAATGGTGCCGGGTCAGCGGGCGCCGACGCGGCGGAGGTAGGTGTGGATCGCGTCCGGCGACTCGGACACGGCGCCGACGTAGCCGTCGGGCCGGATCAGGAACAGCGTCTTCTCGGTCGCGTCGTAGGTCGCCTTGACCCGGCCGTCGTCGACCAGCCCGCCCGGCCCGGGGCTGGTGACGGTGCTGCTGGTGACGGTGCGGGCCCGCACCAGGGCGGGGTAGCGACGCTCGAACGGCTCAGCCGCGCCGGGGCGTCCGAATCCGAGCAGCGTGAACTGCGGGCCGCGGAACAGGTCGAACAGGCGCAGCGTCGCGCCGTCCGCGGTGCGGACGAGGCCGTCCGGGGCTCGGTCGCCCGCCTGCAGCGCGCCCGGCGCGGCTCGTCCCTCGTCGGTGAGTGGCCCGCCGCGGTAGCCCAGGCCGAGCTGGGTCAGGGCCGGGCCGGTCCCGGGGTCCGACTCCGAGGGCGGGGCGAAGTAGTGCCTGTGCAGTGCGGTGCTCAGCCCCAGCACGGCCGCCGCTGCCGGGAACCGTTCGGCCTCGTAGCTGTCGAGCAGTTGCTCGGGGGCCCCGCCCAGCACGGCGGCCAGCTTCCATCCGAGGTTGTAGGCGTCCTGCACGCTGACGTTGAGTCCCTGCCCGCCGGCCGAGGAGTGCACGTGCGCGGCGTCGCCGGCGAGCAGCACCCGCCCGATCCGGAACTGCTGCACCATACGGGCGTGGACCTCGTGCAGCGCTATCGAGCGCAGGTCGTGCAGCCGCAGGTCGGTGCGCCCGGTACGGGTCACGAGCAAGTCCCGTAGTGCCGCCAGGGTCGGTTCCGGGGCCTCGTGCGCGGCCATCGAGGCCACGAACCGGTAGTAGCCGGTGCGCGGGAGGTTCCAGAACGAGAAGCGGTTGGCCAGGTCGCCGTCGCGGGTGAGCAGGTGGCAGAAGAACCCGTCCAGCCCGTCGACGCGGACGTCGCCGACCAGGGTCCGCTCGGTGTCGAACGTCTGGCCCTCGAACCCGACCCCCAGGTGCTTGCGCACCGTGCTGCGCCCGCCGTCGCATCCGCCCAGGTAGTCCGCGCGGATCACCTCGACCGAACCGTCCCTCGTGAGCGTCGCGGTCACGCCGTCGTCGCTCGTCCGGAAACCCGCGAGCTCGGTGCCGAACTCCACCTCGACACCGAGACCGGCCAGCCGCCGGCACAGCATCTCGTCGGTGCGCCACTGGGGCAGCAGCCATGGCAGCGGGTAGGGCGTCTGCGGGCTGGGCTCGATCGGGTCGGCGCCCAGCATCTGCAGCAGGGTCCGCTCCCAGACGACGTCGTGCCCGGCGTAGAGGCGGAACGGCGGGAACTCCGTCCCGGAGGCGAGCACCTCGTCGATCACGCCGAGGTCGTCGAAGACCTCCAGGGTGCGTGGTTGCAGGCCCTTGCCGCGCGAGCCCCGGGAACAGCCCGCGGGCGCGCTCCACGACCCGGCAGCACACGCCGCGGCGGGCCAGCTCACAGGCCAGGGTCAGCCCGGTCGGGCCGGCACCGACGATCAGAACGGAAACGGCGGTCGACGACATGGTGGCGAAACTCCAATCCGGATAGACACAGTGGAGGGGGTCATCGGATGCCGAAGACCTTGACCATCATCGGGGTGTCGATGAGCGTGTGGGGGGCGATGGCGTGATAGGCCCAGACGTGCACCCAGGCGTTGCCGGTGCGCAGGGTGAGGAACGTCTTGAACATGCCGGGCGCGGTGTAGAACAGCAGCAGATACAGCACCGACAGCAGCGCGTCGGTCGGGCCGGCGAACGCGGTCCAGCCGTCGAAGAGGTGCAGCAGCGCGTAGGTCAGGCCGCCGAGGATCACGGTAGCGGGCACCGAGCAGGTGAGCCTGAGGTAGCGCGGCGTGAGGATGCAGTAGACGAACACCATCGTCGGCAGCACGGTTCCGGCGAAGCCGAGCACGAAGGTCAGCGGGGCTCCGAGCAGCGCCTGGTGCGGGCTCAGGTCGAGGATCGAGGGGCTGGCCAGGCTCAGCTGCACGGCGGACTCGAGTGCGAGGACCACCAGGATCAGGACCAGGTCGGCGCGGCGGTGCGACGAACGCAGGTTGAGCTGCTCGGACGAGTAGCGGCGGCGGAACACCGCGAACGGGATCACCGCGTAGGCGACGAGGTTGTAGGCGGCCCAGCACAGTGCTTCGGCGGGCACGACGGGCTGGCCGGTGCGGATCACCATGTTGTCCAGGTGGAAGCTGAACGCGTGCCAGCCGAACGCGCGGCCGAGCAGGTATCCGCCCGCCATGGCCAGCACTCCGTAGGCCAGGACCGCGAGGGTCTCGCTGCGGGCCAGCGGCCGCGCGGGGGCGCGGGCGGCGAGGTCGGGGATCCGGCGGTGTCGGGTGAGCAGGTGCACCACGACCATCAGCGCGAAGACCTCGACGAACATCGCGTCGGCGCGCAGTACCGCCGTCGCCGCCGGTGGCTGCGCCAGTGAGGTGGCGTGGAAGGGCAGGTGCCCGCCGGCCAGGGCGAGCAGCAGCAGGTTGGTCACGGCCCAGCCGGCGAGGGCGAGTTGCACGCTGCGCCGGCGCAGTAGTCGTGGCACCTGGCGTAGGCCGGCCGGGGTGGCCGTGCCGGCTGGGGCGGTCGAGGTCATCTGGGTGCCTTTCGCGAGGACGGGCCGGCCGGCGCGTCGTCGGCCAGGGCGATGCAGACGGCGCGCTCGGCGTGCAGCCGGGTGGAATCGATCAGAGGGATGTCGCTGTCGTCCGGGCGGATCAGCAGCGGGATCTCGGTGCAGCCCAGGATCACGCCGTCCGCGCCGCGCCCGGCCAGCCGGGTGATGATCTGCTGGAACCGGGTGCGGGACGCGGGCTCGATCCGACTCCGGGTCAGCTCGTCGTAGACGACCCGGTCGACGACGGTGCGGTCCGGCTCGTCCGGGACGATCACCTCGACGTCGAACCGGTCGGCGAGCCGCGCACGGTAGAAGGGCTGTTCCATCGTCGCGCGGGCCCCGAGCAGGCCGACACGGCGCAGGCCGGCGCGGCGAGCGTGGTCGCCGACGACGTCGACGATGTGCAGCAGCGGGATGTCCACAGCGGCCGCGACATCGTCGGCGACCCGGTGCATCAGGTTCGTGCACAGCACCAGCGCCTCCGCGCCGGCCCGCTCGAGACCGCGGGCGGTCTCGGCGAGCAGGGTGCCGGCCCGGTCCCAGTCCTCGGCCCGCTGCAGGGCTACCACCTCGGCGAAGTCGAGTGAGGCCAGCACACAGCGGGCACAGTGGTGCCCGCCGAGCCGGGCCCGTGTCCCTTCGTTGAGTAGCCGGTAGTACTCCGCCGAGGACTCCCAGCTCATCCCGCCCAACAGCCCGATGGTTTTCATACCGGTCAGAGTCCGCGGGCCAGGAGATCCTAGGTAGTCCTGGGTTTCTTGCAGCTGACCCAAGCCGTAGTTTGAGCTGTCATGGACGCGCGCCGTCTGCTGATCTTCCGCAGCGTGGCCCGGACCGGGTCGATCGCCGCGGCCGCCCGCGGGCTGGGCTGGACCCAGCCGGCGGTCAGTCAGCACCTGAGGGCCCTCGAACGCGAGGTGCGCTGCCCGCTGGTGCTCCGCGAGCCGCGCGGGGTACGGCTCACCGACGCCGGCCGGGCGTTGCTCGCGCACGCCGACGCGCTGGCGGCCCGGCTGCACAGCGCGGAGGAGGAACTCGCCGCGTTCGCGCAGCTGCGCGCGGGCACGGTCCGTCTCGCGGCGTTCCCGTCGGCGAGCGCCACCATCGTGCCGCGAGCGCTCGCGATGGTATCCGCGCGGTATCCCGGGCTGGACGTGCAACTGCAGGAAGCCGAGCCGCCCGAGGCGCTGGACCGGGTCCGTGCCGGCGAGGCCGATCTGGCCGTGGTCTTCGCGTATCCGGAGACCGAACCCGTCGCCAACCCGGAGTTGGACGCGCAGCTGATAGCCGACGACCCGATCAAGGTCGTAGTGCCGGCCGGTCACCCGGTGGCCGGACACGAGCGGATCGAACTGGCGGCACTGCGCGACGAGCGCTGGGTCGCCGGCTGTGCGCGCTGCAGCGAGCACCTGCGTCGCGTCTGCGCCGAGGCCGGCTTCGCGCCCGACGCCCGACACACCACCGACGACTACGTCGTCGCCCAGGCACTGGTCGCCGAAGGCCTGGCGGTCACGCTGCTGCCCGAGCTGGCGTTGCGCTCCTACCGGCACCCCGACGTCGCTGTCCTCGACGCCGCAACGGCCGGCAGCCGACAGCTGCTGGTGCTGCATCACCGGGAAGCGGTCCGCACACCCGCGACCGCCGCCGTGGTCGCCGCCCTGACCGCCGGCCGGTCCGAGCCGGGATAGCCGGCACGCCGGTCGACGGCCGCCGGGCCCGTCGAGCCGGCACGAGTCCGCGGCACGGCCTCGCGGGACGCGACGAGGACTGGTCATGCCCGACGACCATACGCCTGCACTATACGAATGCATAGTACGAGTGTATGGTTCGGTGCTGTGGTGATCACCGATTCCCGGCAACGCCTGCTCGACGCCCTCATGACGATCATTTCGGAGCGGGGGTTGGACCAGGCCAGCCTGCGCGAGGTCGCTACCGAGGCCGGGGTGTCGGTCGGCACGGTGCAGTACTACTGCCGCAGCAAGGACGAGATGCTGCAGATGGCGTTCGAACACGTCATCGGGCGGATCCTCGAACGGGCGACCGGGGTGGAACGGGCCGGGCACGTCGGCGCGGTGCTGCGCCGCGGGCTGTTGGAGTTCCTCCCGCTCGACCAGGGGCGCGGGGTGGAGGCGCGGGTCTATCTCGCCTTCGCTGCGCGGGCCGCGGTGACCCCGAGACTGGCCGCGGTGCAACACCGGCTGATGAGCCGGTCCCGGGCGCTGTGCGCCCAAGCGCTCGCGCTTGCCCGCGAGCGTGGGCAGGCCCGGCCCGATCTGGACGCCGAGGGCGCCGCCGTGGCGATCGTCGCGATGGTCGACGGCCTGCTGCTGCACATGCTCAGCGACCCGACCGGCATGCCCGCCGAGGTCGCGGTCGGCGTGCTCGACGAGCACCTGCGGCATTACGTCGACATCGACGTCGGCATCGACAGCGACGCCGCGCCCGGCACCGGCGCCCACGCCGGCACACCCCACGACACCACGGACATCGAACACCAGGAGGAAGGCGGCAGGTCATGACCGACGAAGCACAGGAGCGTGTCCGGCGCGTCCTGGTGATCGGCGCCTACGGCGCGCTCGGCTCCCTCACAGCGGAGGCGTTCCGCCGCGCCGGATGGAGCGTGCTGGCCGGAACCCGGCGCCGATCCACCGCGGCCGATGTCCGGCACGTCGACCTGGACGAGCCCGCCACCGTCGACGCCGCGCTGACCGACGTCGACGCGGTGATCAACACTGTGCCCGACGGCGCGTTGCGCGCCGAGCGGGCGGTGCTGCGGCGTGGTGGTGTCCTGGTCAACCTCTCGGCCCTGCCCGCGGCGGCCGGCCGCGGGCTGCGCAGCGAGGTCGCCCACCCCCGCGGGACGGTGCTGATGAACGCCGGGCTCGCCCCGGGACTGACCAATCTCGTCGCCGCCGATCTGCTCGCCGCCCACCCGGAGGCCGACGAGGTCGAGATGGTGTTCACCATCTCGGTGGCCGGCACGGCCGGCCCGGCCGCAGCCGATTTCGCCCACCGCGGCCTGACCGCGATGCACCGTCACCGGACCGTTCGGGTGCCGCTGCCGGCACCGTTCGGGGACCGACGGTGCCTGGGCTTCGCCGAACCCGACGGCGGATGGCTCGAGACCGGGCCACACGGACCCGCGGTGAGCACCTACGTCTGTTTCGCCGGGCCGGCCGTGCATCGGCTGATGCTCGGGCTCAACATCGCCCGGGCGATCTCCCACCTCCCGCGCGCGCTGCTGCGGGCCGGCAGCACCAAGCCGGGCACGCCCCCGAGCCGGGAACCGGTCGCGCACTGGATCGCCGTGCGACGGGACGGTCGACGGATCGCCGCCCGCACCGTCGAGGGCCACGGTGACTTCCTCCTGGCCGCCGCAACCACGCCGATGTTCACCGACGCCCTGCTGGGCCGGCGCCACCGCGGGCCGGCAGCACCCGGACTCTGGAATCCCGAGGAACTTCTCCCGCTGCCGGCCCTGAGCAGCGCGCTCGCAGAGGCCGGTGTCCGCGTCACCGAACAGCAGCTTCAGCCGGTGAAAAGCACCGCGGCATGAGATCTTCATGCCCCCGCGTGAACGCCCCGGGAACTGAGGAACCGGATGGGCGCGATCAGCGTCCGGTAGACGGGTCGCACTACCCGCCCGGGGAGCAGGCCGTGGCGCTCCTCCTCCCAGACCCGGCCCCGTGGGTGGGTCCGGAACAGGGGACCTTCAGAACGCTTTGGTGCGGCGGTCAGGACCTCGATACGGGAGAGGTGTTTGACACTGACGTAGCCGTACTGCCGCGGGCTGACCAGCCTGGCCGGCGCTCCGTGGTCACCGTCGAGCGGGTAGCCGTTGAGGTTCTCGGCAATGAGCACGTCGTCGGCCAGAGCGTCCTCGATCGTCATCACCGACTCCCATCCGTCGAGCCCCCGACACACGACATGGGTGACCGACGTCCCCGGCCGCAGCGCCGGTTCGATGACGGCGCGGTAGACGGTGGCGAACGAGACCCCCTCCCAGCGCAGATTGGTGGATGACCAGCCGGCCACGCAATGGAAGTCGGTGGCGACCTCCCGCCGGGGAAGCGTCGACAGCGTGGCGAGTGGCAGGTCGACCACCTCGGCCATCGCCCCGCGCATCTCGATGATCGGGTCGGCCGGAACGGCCGGTGCGGGGCGGGAGAGGTGCGAGCCGAAGCGGGGGAATCCGTCGACCCGGCGTTGGCCCGGCGGCAGTCTGCTGTCGTTCTGCATCGGTCAGTCCTTTCGCTGTTGGCGACCGCGAACGCGACCGCGGCGGCGACGACGGCGACCGAAGCTCCCCCGAACTGCAGGCCGGGAGGGCCGGTCGAACCACCACGTCACCGTCGCGAGCCGCGCCACGTCAGGCTCCGCGGTAGCGCTGCGCAGTGGTCACGGCGCCGGCGACCGCGGCGACCGCGACGGCCACGGTCTGGGCCAAGAGCCCGACCGAGCCGGGCGCGCCACCCTGTAGGCCCGTGTCGAACAGCCGCACGGACTCCCCGCTGAGGAACAGCCCGATCGTGAGGAACAGCCCGGCCAGGACGGCGGGTATCGCCGCCCACCGCCAGCGCCCGAAGTAGACCAGGGCGGCCGGGATCAGCAGGATGAACAGAACCGGCGGAACGGTCGGGAAATCGACACCGGCGATCATCTGGACGACCACACCGGCCGTGGCGACGACGAGCGCGGCGACCGTCGTCGCAGCGGCCCGGGTCAGGCCGGTCCGCCCGTGCGATGTCGCCGGCCGGCCGGAGTGCGTGTACCCGGTCACGGAGTCGCTCCTGAAGGTGGACGGGGGTACCGCCCGCGCCGAGCGGGGGGCCTCGTGGCCGGCTGGGTCGGCGGTGGCGCGTCCGTGCAGGACCAGGGCCCAGGCGAGGCATCCGAAGGCGGCGGTGGTGGCGATGGTCCGGACGAGGTGCCAGGCGACCCAGCGGGTCTCGTGGAAGGCGTCGCGCACGGCCGAGAAGTTGGCGATGCGGTCGGGATCGCCGGCGGCCCGCAGGACGCCGTTGAGCGGCTCGTGGACCGCCATGGTGATGACGAACGCTGCCAGGTGGAGGCCGAACGCCAGCGCGACCCAGGGCAGCACCGAGTGGTCGTCGTCGCGGCGGTAGAGGACCACCGCGACGCCGGTGAACGCCAGCGCGCCCATCAGGGTAAGCATGAACAGCGGGTTCGTGATGGCCCGGTCGAGAGCCTGGAAGGCGCCGACGAACGTGCGGTCGTCGGTCGTGCCGAGGCCCCGCATGATCGTGTGGGCCCAGTCGCCGAACACGCCGGCCGTGAGCCCCATCGTGAGGGTGGCGGGCAGCAGCGTGACGAGCTGCCAGGATCGCAGGCTCATCGGGGGCCTGCGGGGTTCGGCTGGTCTGTCGGGGTCCAGACGCCGGTGGCCGCGGTGACTCGGGCGTAGTCGGCGAAGTCCCGCGCCGGCCGTCCCAGGACGCGCACGACGCCGTCGGCCACCTCGGCGTTGCGTCCGTCGAGCACGGTGCCGAACACCTCGGCGAGGAAGTCGATGATGTCCTGGGCGACGACACCCGCGGCGAGGCCGGCGGCGAAGTCCTCGGGCGCGACGCGGGTGTAGGCGATGTCGCGGCCGGTGGCCTCGGCGATGGTGGCGGTCGCCTCGGCGAACGTCAGTGCGCGGGGGCCGGTCAGCTCATGGACGTCGCCGACGTGGCCGTCCTCGGTGAGGACCGTAGCGGCGACATCGGCGATGTCATCGGCGTCGCTGAACGGCTCGCCCACGTCCCCGCCCGGCAGCATGACCTCCCCGGCCAGGATGGGATCGAGTAGGTAGCCCTCGCTGAAGTTCTGGTTGAAGAAGCTGGCCCGCAGGATGGTCCAGTCGGCGCCCGAGGACATGAGGATCTTCTCGCAGGCCTGGGCCTTCTCCTCGCCCCGTCCTGACAGCAGCACCAGCCGACGGGTCCCCGCCGCCAGCGCCGCCTCCACGACCCCGGCAATCGCGTCGGCCGGGTTGGGCACGACCAGGTCCGGCACGTAGGTGTAGGCGGCCTCGGCGTCTCCGAACACCGGCCCCCAAGTCGAGGGCTGATCCCAGTCGAAGGGCAGCCCGGCCGCCCGGGAGCCGATCCGCACCGGGATGTTGCGGCGCGTCAGACGCTCGACGAGGCGACGCCCGATCGTGCCGGTCCCGCCCAGGACGATCGTCGGTCGGTGGCGAGCGGTCTGCGTCATGTCGGTCCTCGTCGACGTGGCGGGCTGGTCTGGCCACGATCGGCGCGACGGCGGTGGCGAACAACGGCGGAGTGCGCAACGATCGTTAACCGAGAGGTTCACGAACGGGCGGGGCGGCGGTCGAGCGACAGTGGAGCAGCGCGACATCGAGATCTTCCTGACGCTCGCCGACGAGCTGCACTTCGGCCGGGCGGCGGAACGGCTCCACGTGTCCACCGCCCGGGTCAGTCAGACGATCAAGACGCTGGAACGGCGCTTCGGCGCGCCCCTGTTCGAGCGCACCAGCCGTCGAGTGGAGCTGACCCCGATCGGTCAACGCCTCGGTGACGAGTTGCGGCCCGCCTACCAGCAGATCCAGGACGCCATCGACCGGGCGACGGCGGCCGGCCGCGGCGTCCGCGGGACGCTGCGGGTCGGGTTCGTCGGCCCCGCCACCGCCCAGCTCGTCCTCGAGGTGGCCGAGGCCTTCCGGGTCGAGCACCCCGACTGCGAGGTCTCGTTCCACGAGAAGCAGTTCGGCGTGGGCCTCGGTCCACTCCGCGGCGGCGAGTTCGACATGGTTCTCGCCGCGGTGCCCGTCTTTGGCGCCCGCGAAGCGGACCTCACCGGCGGCACGGTCCTGTTCGAGGAGGACCAGCTGCTGGCCGTGTCGGCCCGGCACCCGTTCGCCCGTCGACAGTCGGTGTCATTCGCCGAGCTCGCCGCCACCAAGGTCCTTCGCCCGCTGCCGGCGGTCCCCGACTACTGGGACCGGGCGCTCGTCCCCCAGCACACGCCCGACGGCCGGCCGGTCGACCGGGGGCCCACGTTCGGCACGGTCCAGGAGATGCTCGCCGTCGTCGGCGCCGGCTTCGGCACCTATCCGGTGCCGGCCCAAGCCACGAGCGACCACGCCCGCCCCGCCGTCGCCTACGTGCCCATTCACGACGCCCCGCCCTACCGATGGCGTTTCGTCTGGCTCTCCGCCACCGAGACCGCCACGATCCGGGCCTTCGACCGGGCCGCCGCCACCCCGGCAACAGCCCGCAGGACCTGATGCGCGCACCCGGACCCAGGCCCAAGCGCCGCGTCGGCCATTTCCGCACCCCACAGGGCCGCAAGGCCTACGTCGAGGCCTACACCGCGACCCTCGACCTCCTGCCCGAGGCCCCCGAGACCCGCGATGTCGCGACCGGCCTCGGCACCGTCCGAGCCTGCGTCTGGGCCAACGACAAGCACGCTGGCCGCACCCCCGTGGTGCTGCTGCCGGGCCGGGCCAGCGGCGCGCCGATGTGGCGCGACAACCTGCCCGACCTCATCGCCCACCGCACGGTGTATGCCTTCGACGCGCTCGGCGACGCCGGCCTGTCGGAGCAGACGATCCCGTTGCGCGACATGGCTGACCAGGCCCAGTGGGTCGAGCAGGCGATGGCTGGCCTGGGGATCGACCGGGCCCACCTGGTCGGCCATTCCCAGGGCGGCGGCCTCGCCGCCGCCGTCGCTGTGCGCCACCCGGACCGCCTGGCCAGCCTCACCCTGCTCGAGCCGGTCCTGACGCTGAGCTGGCCGCCGGCCTGGGTATGGCTCCATCTCATTCCCGCCTCGCTGCCCCTTCTGCCGCAGTCGTGGCGTGAGCACGCCCTGAACAGGATCGGCGGCGTCGCGGACGACGAGGTCGACCCGAACGATCCCGTGGTCCGCATGATCGCCCTGGCTGCCCGGCACTACAGTTCCGCCGCCCTACCCAACCCCAGCCCGCTGAGCGAGTACGACCTCACGGGCCTGGCCGTGCCGGTGTACGTGGCGATCGCCAGCGATGACTCCGTGGCCGGCGGCGACGCCGCAGCTCACAGGGCGGCGCTGATCCCGGACGTGCAGGTGAAGGTCTGGTCCGATACGACGCACTCCCTGCCCATGCAGGTCACCTCCGAGCTGGATGCCGAGTTGGAGGTCTTCTGGGCAGCGCACCCCTAGGCTAGGGGGCTGCGCTGGCAGTACGTGCCCGCTCGACGTCGCGGTCGTAGCCGGCTCGTGCGGTGAGCAGGACCAGACTGCCGGCCACCATAACCCCGGCCATCGCGCCGAAGCCGATCGCGAGCGAGCCGGTGATCCCGGACGTCGTCCCGACCAGTGGTGGCCCCGCGGCCGCGCCGAGGGTCGCCAGGATCGTCAGGACCCCGAACCCCGCCCCGCGGCCGGTGGCCGGCTGCAGGTCGGCGACGGCGGCGTTGAGGTTCGGGATCGCGGTTGCCATGAGCGCGGTTGCGACGGTGAAGACGAGCAGCTGTGGGACCAGCGCGGGGACCAGGAGCCCGGCGCCGAGCAGTATCGAGCCGGCCAGCAGCCCGCCACCGCCGACGAGGATCCGGGCGCCAGGGACCGACCCGGTCCACCGATCCCCGAGACGCGCTCCGAGGATCGTGCCGGCCACGACCCCGACCAGATCGACCACGGGTGTCAGCGCCGCGGCCGTGGACGTCCCGAGGTCGAACGTGCGCACGTAGTAGCTGACCTGCCAGAACCCGAAGCCCTCCGCGCCGAGGAACAGGACGGTCAGCCCGAGATAGACGTGCCTGATCGAGGGGTTGCGCAGCAACTCGCGCAGCTGGCCGAGGAACGGGCGAAGCCCCGCGTGCGGCGGCACCTGCTCCGGCGCCCCGGCTGCCCGGTCGAGCTGCCCGCGCCGGGGCTCCACGAGTCGCCAGCAGGCCGTGGCGACCAGCAGGCCGGGCAGTGCCGCGAGCAGGTACGCGCCGCGCCAGCCGATGGCCTCGCCCACGACGCCACCGATCACCAGGCCCAGCGATCCGCCCACGAAGAACGCCATGCGGTGGTAGCCGTAGGCCTGTGCGCGGCTGTGTGGCGGGTAGTAGTCGGCGAGCAGGCTCGCCGTCGCCGGGTCCTCGACGCTCGTGGCGAGGCCCAGTACCGCGCGGGTGGCGCAGAGCATGGCGAAGCCGACCGCGAGGGCGGAGCCGAGCGTGAGAACCGACCAGACCCCGACGACCACGGCGATCAGGCGCACCCGGCCGACGCGGTCGGCGGCGTAGCCGGCGGGCAGGGCCACGAGTATCGCCGCCACGGCGCTCACGGCCGGCAGCGCTCCGGCTGCGGCGTCGGAGAAGCCGAGGTCGGCCTGAACCAGCGGGAGTACCCCCGCGGTGATGTTCGACTCGAGCTGGTCGACGAGCGCCACGAGGATCAGCAGACCCAGCGGCGTCCAGCCGTACGGGGCGGCGCGGCGGGTCCTCATGCCTGCCATCGCTGCGTTCCTACCGGGCCTGCGCGAGGACACGGGCGCCGCGCGCCGGCGCGAGGGTGCCGTTGCGGATCCGGACCTTCTCGGGTGCCGGGTCGGTGGGCCGCAGCCGCAGGTGGGCGAGGACCTGCGGGATGACCGCGGTCATCTCCAGCAGGGCGAACTGGCTTCCGGTGCAGTGCCGCCGCCCGCCACCGAACGGGATCCATGCCTGCGTTGAGAAGGTGTCGGCGAGGAACCGCTCCGGGCGAAAGGCGTGCGGAGCGGGGAACTCGTGGGGGTCGTCATGGAGCAGGGGCGCTGCCGGTGAGACGTACCAGCCTGCGGGGATGCGGTAGCCGCCCAGTTCGAGAGGCTCGACGAGGACGCGGGGCATCTCGGCGAACACGGGCCGGGTACGCAGTGTCTCCCTGGCCACCGCGTCGAGGTAGCGCCCGTCGCCGTCGCCGATGCGGGCGAGCACGTCGGGGTGGCGGACAAGGCGTTCGAAGGCCCAGGCCAGGGCGGTGGCGGTGGTCTCGTGTCCGGCGACGAGCAGGGTCATCAGGCCGTCGCGCAGCTCCGCATCGCTCATCTCGCTGCCGTGCTCATCACGGGCGGCCAGCAGAGTGGACAGCACATCGGTGGCGCCGTCGCGGTCTCGCGCCGCGCGCCGGCGAGCGATCTCGTCGTAGAGGATCTCGTCGGTCGCGGCGAGCAGCGCCGAGAACCGGGCGACGGGGCTGCCCGGCAGCCGGACGAGCGCCCGTTCGAGCCGGCCCCGCGCCGGGGTCGGCAGCAGCGCGAGCAGGCCGCCGCTGTCCGAGGCGGCGAGCAGCCGCGGCAGCAGCGTCCGCAACCGCTCGACCCGGTCGCTGTCGCGCACCCCCAGGACCACCCGCAGGATCACCTCGAGGGTGATCGCCTGCATCCGGGGGCGCAGCGCGAACGGCTTGTCGAGTGGCCAGCGGCACGCGTGGTCGGCGGCGATCGCGGCCATCTGCTCGCGGTAGCGCTGGGCGTGGCGGCTGTGGAAAGCGGGGCCGAGGAAGCGACGCTGCCGGGTCCACGCCTCGCCGTCGAGGCACAGCAGTGAGCGGGGCCCGACCAGCGATTCCAGGAAATCCCGTCGCGCCTCGCCCGCGCGTCCCACGTCACGGTCGGTGGCGAAGACCCGCCGGGCGAGTTCGGCCGTGCCCACATACACCAGGCCGGGCACACCCACCACACGGGTCGTGAAGACGTCGCCGTGGCGATGCCGGCACCGGTGAAGGAAGCCGACGGGATCGTGCAGGAGCGCGGCGGTCTGGGCGACGGCGGGTAGGTGCGGTCCTGGTGGCGTGGTCGTCGTGACGGTGTGCGGTGGCATGCGCTCACCTCCCACTCCGATCGTAACGTATGTTAGTGGCAAGTGTTAATGACAGATGTTAATGGCGCCGGTACGCTTGATCCATGGATCAGCGGACGAAGCTCCTCGAGGCGGCGATGATCTGCCTGCAGCAGCGTGGGTACGCCCGCACGACGACCCGGGACATCGTGGCCGAGGCCGGGGCGCACCTGCCCGCGGTGAACTACTACTTCGGCTCGAAGGAGCGACTGCTCGATGCCGCGATCACCGCAGGGCTGGGTCGGTGGATGGACACCACGATGGCCACCGCGCCCTCCGACTCGCCGGCCGGTCCCGCCGCGCTCCTGCGCGACAGTCTCGCCGGGTTCCTCGCCGCGCTCGAGTCCAACCGCACAAACGTCGTGGCGGCGGCCGAGGCCTACGCTCAGGTGAGTCGCAGCGAGGAGCTGCGCGAGAGTCTGGCCGCGGAATACCAGCGGGCGGCCGCACGGGTCGAGGCTGTCGTCAACGAGACCGAGGGCGACGACGATCCGCTCGACGATCGGGATCGGCGCGGTGTCACGACGGTCCTGCTGGCCCTCTTCGACGGACTTGCGATCCAGTGGCTCGTCGCCCCCGACCGGAGTCCGGATGCCGAGGACGTCATCCGCTCCCTGGCGATCCTGGGCTCGGTGCTCGCCGACGAGCAGTGAGACGGGACTGATCCTCATGGCTGCTGTGGCATCCCGGGAGTGATCTGTGCGATCAGGTGATCCAGGGCCCGTTGTGCCGGCCGGCCCGTGGCTGCCACCTCCGGTAGACCATCGGGGTCAGCGTGGCGCAGGTCCGACCAGCCGAGATAGGCGGCGTAGGCCGTGATCGCGTGCCGCCGGGCGGCCGCGGGCGTCAGGCCGAGCTCGGTGTAGATCTCGGTCAGGAAGGCGATGCGACACCGGGTCACCCTGCGCAGCACCGGTGCGACGGCTGGGTGCGTGCCGGCGACGATGGTCGGCTCGAGATCGGGAACCTCGTGTTCGGCCAGGGCCTCGGTGAACAGCCCGCGCAGCCGCTCCCGGGGGTCGGTGACCTCGCGCAACGCAGCGATCATGTCGGTGGTACAGACCTGCTCCCACAGCTCGAGAGCCGTCGTCACCAGCGCCTCCCGGTCGGCGAAGTGCCAGTAGAAGCTGCCCCGGGTCGCGCCCAGCTCGCCCGCCAGCGTGTCCACCGCGACCGCGGACGTGCCGCCGCGGGCCATGGTGCGCAGGGCCGCCAGCGTCCAGTCGTGTCTGGTCAGTCGTTTCATTGCCAAACACCATACAGCACCGTACGGTCGTCCGTACATTGCTGTATGGAGGGAACGGAGGGTCTGCCGTGCTCAGTGCCATGCGTTGCGCGGTCGTCGTCGATGCGGCCGCCCTTCTCGCCGTCGGCGCGCTGCACGCGTCGTGGGCGCTCGGGTCACCGTGGCCTGCGCCCGACATGACCACGCTGGCCCGCAGGGTTGTGGGCGGCGACGAGATGCCGCCGCCACCGCTGACGGCCGGGGTGGCGGTGCTGCTCGGCGGCGCGGCGGGCGCACTGCTGGTCCGAGAGGGCGTGCTGGGTGAACCGGTTGCCCGGCTCGCCTCTCGCCCCGGCCTGCGCCGGTTGGTCATCGCCGGCTGCCTGGCTACGGCGGGTGCGCTGCTGGGGCGCGTTATCGGTGGGCTGGTCGCGCACGCGAGGGTCGTCGATCCGGGCACCGCCGAGTTCGGGTCGTCGGACATGCGCGTCTACGCGCCGATGTGTCTCGCACTCGGCGCCGTGGCCGCGATGGCACTGCGCCCTCAGCGCCCGCCCGGCGCCGCACCGGCCGCACGCCGTCTTCCGGCGTGCTGACGGGAGTGCAGGTATGCGAGTGCTACGCAGGCGCGCCGCGGCGCTCGGTACGGTCCTGGTCGCGACAGTGGTCGTGGGTATAGGGGCTCTCTCGGCCTACGTCTACCTCGAGTTCATTTCGGTGGTCCGCTTCACACCCGAACATGGCCAGGTCAGCGTCGCGGTGGACACCGTCCCGGGACTCGGCCCCGTGCTGGTCACGAACAAGGGCTACGCGCTCTACATGTTCCCGCCCGATGGGCGTCGGCGGGTCACCTGCACCGGCGACTGTGCCACGGCCTGGCCGCCGCTCACCGTGCCCGCGGGCACGGCCGTGTCCGCGGGCCCCGAGGCGCGGGCCGAGCTACTGGGGACCGCCCCGAATCCCGACGGCGGACGCGTTGCGACCTACGACGGGTGGCCGCTCTACACCTACCTGGGCGACTCCGACCCGCTCCGCGCAACCGGGCACGGCGTGGATGCCGACGGCGGCTACTGGTACGTCATGCGCCCCTCCGGCGAGGTCGTCGACACATCCCCGCACTGACCCGATGCGCGGCATCCGCCGCCAAAGCTCACCCCGTGACACGCGGAAGGAATCCCATGCACCGCAAGGCATTAGCCGCGTCTGCCCTGGTGGCAGCCCTGACCGTTGCGGGGTGCGGCCAGACGTCGCTGGGCCCCGTGCCCGCACGTCCCGGGGCGGAACCCGCCGGTGCGGGCTCGACCGTGCAAGTCGGCCCCGTTGACGGGCTCGGCAGTGTCCTGGTCACGTCGGACGGCTACCCGCTGTACATGTTCCCGCCCGACCAGGGCCGTGCCGTCACCTGCACCGGTGCCTGCGCGGGAACGTGGCCCCCCATGCGCCTCCCGGACGGGGAGACGCCCGTCGCCGGATCCGGCGTGCAGGTGGCACTGCTCGGAACCGTCGAGGCACCGGAGGGCGGCCGGGTCGTCACCTACTCCGGCTGGCCGCTCTACACCTACGTCGACGACGCCGTGCCCGGCCAGGCCACCGGCCAGGCACTCGACCTCAACGGCGCCCCGTGGTATGTACTGCGCCCTTCCGGTGAACTCGTGGTCCCGGCGGGAAGCTCGTCGATGGGCGGCACCTCGTGACGCGCGTAGGGGCCTACCGGCCCGGTGGGCAGCCACCCGCTGACGAGGACGACACGACAACCGGGTCCCCGGAGCGCGGCGGAATCTCCCGCCGTGGCCTGCTCATCGGCACGGCAGGGCTCGGTCTCGGCGCAGCCGGCACGGCCGCCGGCGTCGGCCTGGTGGCCGACCGCGGCCCGGCGATCATCGGTCGGTCGCCGTCGGAAGCGTTGATGACCGATCACGGCATCCTCAAGCGGATCCTGTTCGCCTACCGCGAAGCCGGACGTCGCATCCGGGCCGGGGAACCCGTGCCGACCCGGGCAGTGCGGCAGGGAACCCGAATCATTCACGACTACATCGAGGGATTCCACGAGGGCCTCGAGGAGGCCTACGTCTTCCCCCGCCTGCAACAGGCCGGGCGGGCAGTGGACACGGTGCGGGTACTGCTCGTCCAACACGCCAGGGGAAGGCGGATCACCGCCGACATCCTGGCCGCGACCGCCCCGGGCACCGAGCTGCCCGCCACCGGCCGTGACCGCCTGGCCGCCGCGATGAACAGCTTCGTGCGCATGTACGAGGTCCATGAAGCCCGCGAGGACACGGTCGTCTTCCCTGCCCTGCGCGCCATCGCCTCGGACAAGGCCTATGCCGAGCTCGGCGAGCGCTTCGCCGCCGAGGAGGACCGCCAACTCAGCGTCGGGCACCTCGCGGAGATGATCGAGCGGATCGAGGGGATCGAGAAGGGCCTCGGCATCTACGACCTTGGACAGTTCACCCCCACCGCGGGGGAGGATGGTGCGGACTAATGGAATTCCAGGTCCATCCGATGTAGAACCAACGCCGCCGGCCGTCTGCCCTGCTGAAGGCCGAACCGCTCCGGGCAGGCGCCTCACGACCGTGACAATCGTAGCGACCTACGCGACCGATGCCACACTCGTTGCGTCGCCACAGGGCCCGCGCCGTGTTCCCTCGTGAACTGGTCAGTCAAGTAGGTCTGGTCGGAAGCGCAAGCCCTCGCGGGGCATCCGGTTGAGGTCGGCGAGGACGCGGGTGATGACGGCCAGTTCCTCGGCGTCGTAGCGGTTGAGGAATGCCTGCAGCCCGTGCCCCATCTGTTCGTGCAGGCTCTGGTGGGCCTGCTGGAGCTCCGCGCCGATGGGACTCAGGCGCAGGTGAACCTCCTTGCGGTTGCCCGGGAGCTGATGCCGAGCGACCACGCCGTCGGTGACGAGACGGCGCACCGTCTTCGACACGGTGCCCTTGGGCACTCCGGAGACGTGGGACAAGCCGACGATGTTGACCGAGCCTTCGGCCGGGATGGCGTCGAGCAGGTGCAGCGCGTGCACGCTCAGCCGGGGCACGAGCTGGGCTGCTTCGGGCGAGCAGTGATCGACCAGCCACTGCTGCTCGGCGTCGTCCTCGACGGCGAAGCGGCTGGTCACCTGCGCGATGAGCCCCTCGATCCGCCGGACGGCATCGGCCTTCGTTTTCATGGAAACCATCTTGCCGGACCCGCCACCCCGGCATATCGTTTCGCTGGAAACTAAAACCGTGGGGGATAACTGATGAAGGCAGCACTGGTCGACGAGCTGGGGCGTCCGCCCCGCTACGGTGACGCGGCCGAGCCGGTAGCCACCGGCGACCTGGTCGTGGCCGAGGTGCAGGCAGCGGCGGTGAAGAACATCGAACGCGGGCTGGTTTCGGGGTCTCACTACGGCAGCGGAGCGCTGCAGGTGCCCGGCCTGATCGGGCTCGATGCAGTCGTGGCCCTGCCCGACGGTCGTCGGGCCTACACCGGGGCGACACCGCCTGGCGGCGCCATGGCCGAGCGGATGCTGGTCAACCCTGCTCTCGCTGTCGATATCCCGCGCGAGGTCGACGACGCCTCCGCGGCCGCGCTGCCGAACGCGGCCATCTCCGCCTGGTTCGCGCTGCAGTACGCCGGGCAGATCCGACCCGGGCAGTCGGTACTCGTACTCGGCGGCACCGGGGTGACAGGCTCGCTGGCGGCCCAGCTAGCCAAGCGCACCTTCGGCGCCGACCACGTCGTCGTGGCAGGCCGCAACGCCGCCCGGCTCGAACGACTCGCCGAGCTCGGGGTCGATGCCACGATCACGCTCGGCACCGACGGCGGTGCGCAGGGGCAGTTCGAGACGGAGATTCGTCGACTGCACGCCGAGCGCCCATTCGACCTGGTTCTGGACTACCTGTGGGGCCGCCCCGCAGAGCAGACGCTGGGCGCGCTGGCCAACAACGACCTCGCGGCCGAGTTCCACCGCACCCGCTACGTACAGGTCGGTGCCATGGCCGCAGCGACGATTGAGCTCCCCGCCGGAGTACTGCGTAGTGCCGGCATCGAACTGCTGGGACAGGCGGCGGCAGCGTACCCCGCGAGGCGTTCGGCCGGGTCATGACCGAGATCCTGCCCGCGCTGTTCGCCATGCTGGCCGAGCGATCCATCACGGTAGACACCCAGGTCCGTCCGCTATCCGAGGTGACCGACGCCTGGACCGCGCAGACCCCGTCCGGCGTCCGAGTGGTGCTCACGCCTGACCGTTAGGGATCCCCTGTGAGATCATCGTGCAGCGCGGCACGCAGTTGCCCGGCGTTGGTCGCGGTGGTCGGCCACGGGCGCCGTCCCCGTCCCGGCGGCTCCGAGGTCGTCGGAGCGTCCGGCTCCGAGTCGCGACCACTGCGCGATGGGGCGTCCGCCCGGCCACACCGTCACGGGTGCCCAGTCGGGTGCGCCGCCGTCGGTGCGCGCGTTGGAGCATTGCTGGGGCCAGCCGGGCGGTGAGTCCTCCCACGGCTCCTGGCGTCCGTACGTGGTGAGGTCCATGAGCAGCGCGTCGAGACAGGGCTGTGCCGGGTACCACGGCATGTCCCAGTCCATGCAGGTGCGACAGCTCGGTACCTGGCTGGTGTCGAACGTGCAGCCCTCGCACTGCTCGGGTGTGGGCCGGCCGGGGTGTCACATGAAGTAGTAGGCGATCAGCTGCCGGCGGGCCCTCGAACGCGTCGAGCAGGGTGAGCGGCCCGTCGGGCCCGATCAGCTCGAGGTCGGGATCCACCTCCACCATCGGTAGGCGTCGTCGGGCCGCGGCGATCGCGTCGCCGTCGCGGGTGTGCGCCTTCTCCCGGACCCGCAGCGCATCCAGTTCGGCCTGGAAGGTGACCCGGTCGACGACCGCGGGCATCGGAGGGGAGGTGTCGGCGCCATCGGTCGCCGGCAGCTGCATGGTGTTCGGCTCATTTGTCATGATCGTCTCCTGGGGGCGGTGTGCTGGGCTCGCGACCGGAGCGGTCGAGGTACTCGGTCAAGGATCGCCCGGGATCAGGCGTCGTAGTGGTCGGGGAAGCGGAGCGCGGGGCCGGCGACCTGCAGGCCGAGTGGGACCGCGCGTCCCTTCGGCTCCTCCCACGCCTCCTGACGACCGAGCGGGGTCAGGTCGAGGTAGGGGATGCCGTAGTGGAACCCCTCGATGCCCCGGCCGAACGTGGAGTAGGTGTGGAACACCTCATTTCCGTCGCGGAGGAACGTGCTGATGCCCGGCCAGTCGCCGCGCATGTCCTGCGTGGACCATCCGTGGTCGGCCATCTCGGCCGCGGACCGGTACCAGATCTGGATCGGCGCGACCCGGTCGTCGACGGTCGCGTGGAAGTCGTAGTTGAAGTCGCTGCCGGCCGAGGAGTACCAGGGAAACGTCCACCCCATGCGCTCGCCGAAGGCGGCAAGCTTGTCGTAGGGCGCCCGCGAGACCGCGACCAGCGTCGTGTTGCGCACGTGCAACTGCCGCAACTCACCGATCCCGTCGGCGGCCGAGGAGCAACTCGTACAGCCGGTGTCGCGGGCGTGCTCGGTGCCGTCGGCGTCGGGGTCGAAGGCCCACATGAAGTGATGCATCACCAGCTGCGGACGGCTCTCGAACAGATCCGGCAGGCCGACCGTCCCGTTCGGGCCTTGGAACGTGTACGGCTTGTCCACCCGAACCATCGGCAGCCGACGGCGCTCGGCGTTCACCCGGTCCCGCGCCCGGGTCAGCTCCTTCTCCTTGACCAGCAGCTCCTTGCGGGCGGCGAGCCACTCCTCGCGGGCCACCACCTCGGGAAGGTTTCCGGCGGACATCGCTTGCCTCCTGTGCTGATATCGGTGTGCGACTGGTGTCGGTGAGGGCGCACAGCTGGTGGCGTCGGCAACCGTTCGGTTTGGTCGCCGATTCGATTCGTCCCCGACGGCGGACGGTTCGGCCAGGCCTCCCAGTCGGTCCTCATGAGTTCGGCCAGCTGGCAGTGACCTTGTCGGCGGTGATTCTCGCGGTGACCCATTGCGGGTTCGGCCCGGCGAACCCGGGATACGGCCCACCCGTGTACTTGTGCGACAGCGCACCGACCAGCGTGCCGTCCGGGTCGTCCTCGAGGACCGCGGTGCCCTGCACCTGGACGCTCTCGTACGGGCTGGCTGCGTCGAAGATCACCACGGTCGCCCGTGGGTCCCGGTCGAGGTTGGCGGTCTTGCGGCGGCTCTTGGGCAGGGCGAACAGGAGGTCATCCCCGTCGCGTTCTACCCAGACCACGGTCGAATGCGGCCTTCCGCCCGGTTCGAGCGTCGAGAGCACGGCGAAGTTCTTGCCGTCGAACAGCGCGCGGACCTCGTCAGAGAGCGGTGTCACGAGCTTCTCCTTCCTGGTTGGTGGGGCGACCGCCACCGAGGTCGACCACGGCGGGTTCTCGGGGAGGTGGACCGTTTCCGATCTTGTGGACACTCGGGCGTAGGCGGCCAGCCCGCACGCCCACTTGCCCGGTCCGGCTGCGGCCGGCTGCCCGCGCTTCGGCTCACGATGTCGCGAGGTTCGTCCTGCCGATCACGGTTGGGCGCGCGGCCAGGTAGGCCTCCGCGAGCACGGCGTGCATGACGAGGGCAAACCAGAACGCGACGCCGAACCATTGTGTGCCGGCGTTGTTCTGGATCGCGAGCAACCCGACGGCCTGGAAGAGCCCCACCCACACCCGGGTCGTGCCCACGGCCAGGCCCACGGCGAACGCCCGGATCATGAAGCGCCGGTGCCGGGCGATGTCACGGCGGCGGACGGCGCGGTAGGCCAGCACGAGCGCGGCGAGGAACCAGGCACCGAACACGACCGCGCCGCTCGCCTCGAGCGTGCCGCCGTAGGGGAACCACACCCCGACGACAATCGCGGCGACGCCGGTGATCAGGCCGGCCGCGAGGACGACCCGGCCCAGGCGCCGGTGCGCCCTGAGGTGCTGCGACCGGAACCGGCGCGAGAGCTGGAGCGGCGCGCCGAGCAGGTAGACCACGCCGGGCACCATGTGCAGGTAGGCCGCGGCCGGGTGCAGCGCGTACCGCTGCTCGAAGGCGTCCGGGCCGGGAACCGTCCCGGTGACGATGTTCGGCACGTCGACCGCGAGCCGGATGGCGAACGACACCAGTACCACCGCGATCAGAAGCGCCAGGATCGACCACCGGAGCCTGGGGCGTGCGCCACACATGGCGCCGATCAGCCGGGTCCTGCGTGCCGCGCCAGAAGTCTCGGTCATCGCCCCGTCCCGCCATTCCGGTGCACTTCGGCATCGGCATCGGCATCGGCATCGGCACCGGCTCCGCCGTCGATCTCGATCGACGCCAGCCGCTGGACGTACGCATCGAAGTCGAGGCCGGACGCGGCGTCCTGGGCGCCGCGACGGTGCGGACTCAGCGTCCCGTCCGGTGTCACGCGCACCACTGTGCTGGCGGCGTGGACGCGGCGGGGGTCGCGCAGCGCGTCGCCGTCGATCATCGGCAGGTCCGCGCCCAGCATGCTCGCGGCGTCGGCCGCGGAGGCCGCCGGCGGCTGCCCGGTGCGGTTGGCGCTGCTGCCGTACAGGCGCGGGAACCGGTTCCACAGCGGAGCCAGCGGGGCCCACCACCCGCTGAACATGGCCACGTGACCGCCCTGCACCGCGGACTGGGCCCAGGCCGGCAACCGTGCTGCGCCGCGCACCGGGACCAGCAGCGACAGCCGCTCGCGCAGCAGTGCGTCGATCATCGGCAGCAGCTCGTCCGGCAGGTCGAGGGCCGGGGTCACCCGCCGCCACTCGCCCTGGTCGTGCAGCGAGACCGCGACAGCTTGGTCGATCGGCCGGCCTTTGACCGTGTTGACCGCGGACGCGCTGGTCGCGACGAGGCCGTAGGTCATCGGGCTGGGGTTGGGCACGATGACCGCCTGTCCGCGCGCCAGGGCCCGGCACGCCGCGTCGAGTCCGGGTACTGCGGGCCGGTGCGTCTCAGCCATCGCCCCGCCACCGCCCGGCTCCCGCGGCGATTCGTGGCGCCGCCCGCGTCACCTCTGCGTCCCTGGTGCGAGCAGGGCGTGCGCGAGGCTCGCCCAGCCCGCGCGCTCACCCGCCCCGTTGAGCAGCATCACGGCCACGTGGTCGGCGCCGCAGGCACGGTGCGCGGCCACCCGGCCCGCGACGGCGGCCGCGTCCCCCCAGGCCACCAGGCTATCGACCAGGTTGTCGGAGAGCCGGTCGATGTCGTCGTCGGTGAAACCCATGCGCCGGAAGTTCCGCGCATAGGCGGGGATCGTGGCCAGGAAGCCCAGCGGACCGGCCGCGATCCCGCGCGCCTGGCCCGGATCGTGTTCCAGCACGACCATCTGCTCCACCACGAGCCCGGCGTCGCCGAGCGCGGCGCGCGCGGACGCGGTGTACTCGGGTGTGACCAGGACCGGCAACGCCCCGGCCGCCCGGTCCCGGGCGAGCCCCAGCATGCGGCTGCCCAGCGCCGCGAGCAGCCGCGACCCGGCCGGCACGGCGGCAAGCCGGTCGAGGTAGGCGCCCAGCGTCGCCAGGGGGCGCGGGCCGTGCGCTCCGCCCAACCCGACGACCAGCCGGCCCGGGGAGGACTCCTCGGCGCGCCGGTACAGCTCGAGCACCGCGTCGCTGTCGAACCGGTCCGCGGCGATGATGGATGTGCCGACCCGCGCGCTGTCGGTGGCCGCCAGCACCGCGAGGATCTGGTCCAGGCTCTCCAGCCGCCCGCCGCTGAGCCAGATCGTGGCGAACCCCAGCTCCTCCAGCATCACCGCGGTGGCGACGAAGCCGTCGTCGGCCGTCACGTCGATCACCGCGCCGATCGCGCCGAGTTCCCGCACGCTTGTCCTGGTCGCCATGGCTCGACGGTAAGCGGCGGCCCGGCACTCACGGAAAGACCGGCCGCGCATGAACTCGGAGCCGTAGCCTCTCAGGTTCCGACCCGCCGCGAGGGAGAAACGCCCGTGGAGCCCGAGGTGCGACTGCTGCGCTACTTCCTCGCCGTCGCCGAGGAGCTGAGCTTCACCCGCGCCGCGCGCAGGCTGCACATCGCCCAGCCCTCGCTGAGTGCCCAGATCCGCCGGCTCGAGTCGCAGCTCGGCGTCACCCTGCTACAGCGCGACACCCGCACGGTGTCGCTCACCCCCGGCGGTCGAGCGCTCTACGCGCGGGGGCCGGCCGCGATTGCTGCGCTGCAGCACGCCTGGGACGCCGCGCGCCAGGCCGGGATGGGGCTCACCGGGACACTGAGGCTCGCCTACACGCTCAGCGCCGGTTACGACACCGCGCCACAGCTGGTGGCTACCCTGCACGACCGCCACCCGGGCGTCGAGGTCATCACCGAGGTGCTGCCCACACCGTCGATCCTGCGCGCGATCCAGGATCGGCGGGCGGACGCCGGCCTGGCCCGGGCCCCGGCGCCGGCAGAGGGCGTACGCCTGCAGACCGTGCGGCGCGACCGCCTCGGTGTGCTCGTGCGCATCGACCACCCACTCGCCGAGCTCGCCGAGGTCACGCTCACCGCGGTCGCGGAACACCCGGTCGCGATCCACCCGCGCACCGCCAACCCAGGGCACTACGACCTGATCACCGGGCTGTTCGCCCGCCGGGGGCTCGGCCGCGACTGGTCGAGCGAGACCTCTCCCTCTACGTCAGCCAGCAGACGGTCGGCGACGGCGGGGCCGCCGCCCTGGCCGGTGGTTCCACCACGGGTGGGCTCGCGGCGCACCTGCGCTGGGTGCCGCTGGCCGAGCCCGTGACGGTCCCGATGGTGCTCGTTCTTCCCGCCGTCGAGGTGTCGCCGGTGGCCGACAGCTTCGAGCGGGTCGCCCGAGAACACGCCGCCGCCCTCCATTGGCTCGAACCCGACAGGTGGTGATCAGGGCGGCGCAGTAGCCGTGGCGCGCCTGGCCGAGGCCGGCCGGGGTGAGCGGCGTGCTCTACCCCCGCTCCCGCCGGAGGGGGCCCCATCGTGTCAGCCAGGCTGGGCCGACCATGTTCGATGTACAGCGCACCCACGCCACCAGCTCGGCAAAATAGCCAACGATCACCACAAGAAGGGCTACGGGCCTCGCACGGCCGACGGCGTCTGTCATCAGCGTGGTCAGGACAGGCTGCTCGGGGAGGAAGAGCAGTCCCGTGAGGCAAACCGCGACGACACAGATGATGAACGATAATGCGCCGGCGAGCAGCGGTCGGAGTGGCGCCCACGGCAGTGCGCGCCCGTCCGCACGCCGCCAGCCGTAGACGACGCCACCAACCAGGATGAAGGCGAGCCAGCCGAAGTTGGTGGAACTGAATGCGGAGATCCCGTGGAACTCGCCCCGGCCCACCGCGATGGCCACCGTCATGGCCGCCCCCACGACGGCGGCGGTAAGCCATGGCCAGCATCGTAGGCGTAGCGCAGCGCTGATCACGCGCAATTTCGGCATGGTGAAGAGCGTCGTAGTGCGCAACGAGCCAGCGCCAGCGCCCGTCCCAGATATCAGGGGAGAACCAGGGTTGCCCCTCACAAGAGGTCAGGGTTTATGGAATCACGGCCCCCACTCAGCAGAGTGCGGCGTGCAGGCGCAGCAGGTCCGGAATCGTCGTCGGGTCACGCCGGCCCATTCCGCATTCGGTAGCGACCCCGAACGTCGGCAGGTGCCGGCGGCCCGCGGCGGCCCGCCGTGTGGCGCCCTCGACGCCGTCGGTGGCGTGTACGAGCCCGAGGTACACGACCGTCGCCGGGTCGAGGTCGAGCCCGCCCAACGGCGCGAAGTAGGCATCGTCGTCGCGGCCGCGGGGGACCGGCAGGTGGAACCAGGACACGTTCCGGTCCAGCGCCGCGCACAGCGCGTTGGCCGATCGGACGATCCAGGAGGTGTCGGTGGGCTCGACGAAGTGCGCGTGTTCGTAGTCGCCGTAACAGAGGTGGAACCCGACCTGGACACCGGCCGGCACCGCAGAGGCGCTCAACCACTTCCCGGGCAAGCACGCGATCGCCTTCGAATGGACCGCGCGCCGACGTCGCCGGGCCGCAGCCGCGATGGCAGCAGTGGGTCCGAGCTCAACCACGGCCAACCAGCTGCGCGCGTACTTCCATGACCTGGCGCAGGTCAACAGTGACGAGTTCGCCACCACCCGGCAGCTGGTCGTCGCGTGGGTCCGCGGCGGAGGACCGATCGAGGACGACCCATGGCTTGCCAACGCGCTCGTCGACTGCGTACGCGACGGCCAGCGGAGCGGGGAGATCCGCGCCTCCTGCGACCCGTTCGACGCCGCGTGCCTGCTCCGGGACGCCTACCTCGGGGTGATCTTCCGCTGGGTGCGCCCGGTCCAGGACGAGATCTTCGACCTCACGCCGGTCCTCGACCGGAGCATCGACATGGTGCTGGAAGGCGTCGTCGGACCGGGCACTGCCGGCCCACCGGCGCATCACGTCGGCCGGTGACGTGTTCCCTACCGGCTCTCGAGGCGGGAACGGTCAGCCCGAGCCGGCCAGCTCGGCGATGATGGTCTTGGCCATCTCGACCGCTGGTGCGCGGCCGTCGGGCGACGGCGCGAGCGACGCCCACACCACGACCGAGGTCCTGGACTGCGGGTCGTAGCCGGCGAACGTGTTGAACCCGGGCAGCTCGCCGGTGTGA
>JAKDNL010000826.1 GCA_030451825.1 Pseudonocardia sp.
GAGGAATCGCGTGATCGAACAGGCGAATCGTGGGGGAATCGCCTGATCGTTCACAGGGTCGCCACCCGTCCGATACTGGCCCGCAGCGATGGCAGCGGGGCAGCTCCCGCTCGGTCACCAGCCGCTCGGCCGGCACCGCGCAGATCTCCGAGTGCGTGGAGACTTCAATGGAGCCCCCTGGGCGGTGCGGTGACTGGTTGGCACTGCCACCGTCACCGCCCAGGGCCCGCACAGCTCGCTCCGCCGCACGCCGGTCACGATCGCGAGCCACACGAGCGTGCCCCACTCCGGATCGGCCCACGCCTCGGTCACGATCCGCGCAGCCTCCTCGGGCGACGGCGGCCGCGGCTTGGCCTTCGGGGCCAGCGGAGTCTCGGCGAAGACGATCGGGGTCGACGAGATCCAGCCCCAGCGGACTGCGCGCTTCAGAGCTCCGCTGAGGATGAAGTGGATCTGCCGGATCGTCGCCGCACCCAGCGGTCGGCACTTGTGGTTTCGACACCGCTCGTCGCAGTCGTGCGGGTGGGGCGTCCGGTGGTCGACGTGGCGCGTCCGCCCGCAGTGGTCGCGGCAGCGGCGCAGCTCGGCGTGGAACGAATCGAACGTGCGCGCGTTGAGGGCTCCGACCTGGACAGTGCCGAGTAGCGGCCGGATGTGCTTGGTCGCGTAGCCGTCGTACGTCTCCCGCGTGCTGCGCTCCCATGTGCTCAGCTCGAAGTGCTGGTCAAGCATCTGGTTCACCGTCGCGTTCGTCCGCGGCTGGCGCTGCTCGTCGACCTGGTTGAGGAGCCGGGATCGCGCCGCCTCGGCCAGCCGGCCAACCTTCGGACCCGGCGGGATCAGCTCGACGAGATCGCGTCGGCGGCCGGAACGGGGTCCGTGCCAGCGGCTTGCGTCACGTTTCGCGTCATGACCGGGCCTCGAACGGTAAGCACCAGGAAGTTTCTGCTGGTGAGGGTGGTGGGGCGGGTCGGGTTCGAACCGACGACCTGACGGGTCCCGAGTCCGATCGGCTTGGGGCGCCGCTGGTGATCCACGATCGTCATCTGTACTGATCAGCTGTGGTGTGGATGTAGTGCGGTGATCGCCGGAGAGCAGCCAGGGCTAAGCATAAGCGTTGGCATTTCCGTTGGTGTTGATCAATTGCCGAGGCCGGCTGAAGTCCGACGGCAATACCGCCCGCGGTTCCGCACCGAAGCCGGCAGGCGGCTTGCCCTGGCGGTCTATGTCAGGTCGGTTGGCACTTCACTGTATAGGCGTCGTCGGGGTCGTACATGACCGGTCGGGAGGTGCCCGGCCCGTACTGTTGGTCGCAAGCGGCGGCCCAGTCGACGGAGCGGCCATCGCTGCACCTCCATGCGGCCACGGCTCCGGTCATGACGACTGCCGGCGGGTGCGCGACGTCGCCGCCCCCGACCGACGAGCACCAACGGGTGAGGTCGATGCCCCGGGCGGTCAGGGCAGACGTGGGCTCCACGACCGGCAGCCTCCCGTTCGGCGCGGCTTGCACTGCGTCGACCCGCGCGAGCAGGAATCGTGCCGCGTCGTCGGTCAGCCCGCGCGTGAAGCCGGGAACGTAGTGCAGGTGGGAGCAGAACACCGTACGCCCGGCCAGGTCGAGGCACCGGCCCGTCGTGCCGTCGGTCGGCCCCCGGAAATCGCAGACCGGATCGCCCTCGTGACAGAAACTGGCCACCCGGCCGTCCAGTCCTGATCCGAACGGTGAGCTCTCGAATCCGTAGCTCGGCAGCACGCCACGGGCGGCCGTTCGGGTCAGCGAATGCCCGGGGTCGGTGACCGACGCAGCGTTGCCGGCGCCGACGGAGTCGGAGTCGTACAGGGGATCGCCGAGCAACACGACGGCGGCGATCCGGTCGAGGTTGTTCTGTCCGGCGTCGGTGCGCAGGAACCTGTCGATCACCCAGGCTCCCTGGGAGTACCCGACCAACAGCAGGCAGGCGTCCGGAGTGTCGAACAGGACGTGGGAGTTGAGCGCGGCCACCCCCAGCTGCACGCTGGTGTCCTGGCCGGCCAGCAGACGGTCGACGAGCAGCGTCTCGACTCCGCTCGCCGGATAGGTGGAGTCGTCGACGCCGACGGGCCGGACCTCCGCGCCGCCATATCGGGCCGGCTCGACGAACGTCTGGTAGGTCCGGTAGACGGCGTCGCCCATGTTCTCTTGTTCTGGTCGCGCCCGCTCCCCGGATCCGCGCAGGCCCAGAAACACGAAACGCGTGCACGCACCGTAAACATTCAGCCGGTTCGGCGTGATTGACGTCTTGATCGCGAGCGCGGCCG
>JAKDNL010000199.1 GCA_030451825.1 Pseudonocardia sp.
TACCGGGGGCCGGACCTGGTGCCGGACTTGGTGCCTGACCTGGGGCGGGTATTTCGCGGCGGTCGCCGCTATATCCGCGCACGGGCGTTCAGGCCCTCTCGAAGATCGCGGCCAGGCCCTGCCCGCCGCCGATGCACATCGTCTCCAGGCCGTAGCGCGCGTCTCGGCGACCCATCTCCCGGGTCAGCGTGGCCAGGATCCGGCCGCCGGTCGCCCCCACCGGGTGGCCCAGCGAGATGCCGGAGCCGTTCACGTTCATCCGCTCGAAGTCGGCGTCGGCGAAGTTCCACTCCCGGGTGCAGGCCAGCACCTGCGAGGCGAACGCCTCGTTCAGCTCGATCAGGTCGATGCCGGAGAGCGCCAGGCCCGCGGCCGAGAGCGCCTTGGCCGTGGCCGGCACCGGTCCGATGCCCATCGTCTTCGGCGGCACGCCGCCGACGCCCCAGGACACCAGCCGGGCCAGCGGGCGAAGCCCGAGCTCGGCCGCCTTCTCCGGGCTGGTCACCACGCAGACGGCGGCGCCGTCGTTCTGCCCGGAGGCGTTGCCGGCGGTGACCGTCGCGGCCGCGTCGTCGCGGCCCAGGATCGGGCGCAGTGTGGACAGCTTGTCCACGTTCGAGTCCGGACGGATGTGCTCGTCGTGCTCGACGACGGTGTCGGCCTTGCGGCCCTTCACCGTGACCGGGACCAGCTCGTCGGCGAACCGGCCGGCCTGCTGTGCCGCCGCGGCCCGCTGGTGGCTGCGCACCGCGAGCTCGTCCTGCTCGGCGCGGCTGATCGCGTAGTCGCGGCGCAGGTTCTCCGCGGTCTCCAGCATTCCGCCGGCCACCGGGTGGTTCACCCCGCCCGCGGTGACCCGGCCCCGGGCCAGCGAGTCGTTGAGCATCACGCCGGGCCCGCCCTTGACGCCCCAGCGCATCGACGTCGAGTAGAACGACGCCCCCGACATCGACTCCGCGCCGCCGGCCAGCACGACCTCCGACGCGCCGGTCTGGACCTGCATCGCCGCGTACAGCACGGCCTGCAGCCCGGACCCGCACCGGCGATCGATCTGCAGCCCGCTCGCGGTGACCGGCAGCCCCGCGTCCAGCGCGGCGACCCGGCCGATCGCCGGGGCGTCCATCGACGGGTAGCAGTGCCCGAGCAGGACGTCGTCCACCGCATCACCCGGCAGGCCCGTCCGCTCCATCAACGCCGCGATCACGGTGCTGGCCAGCGTGTGCGCCGGCACGTCGCGCAGGGAGCCGCCGAACCCGCCGACGGGTGTCCGCAGCGGCTCGCAGATCACGGCCTCTCGTGTGGTGCTCACAACGACTGTCCTCTCCCGGTCCGGGCGTTACGGCGTTCTACACGTACTGGCGGGTCAGCCACTCCGCGACGAGCGCGGGGCGCTCCTGGCCCTCGACCCCGACGGTGACCTTGGTGGCGGTCTGCACGCCGCCGTCCACGTCGGTGACGTCGACGAGTTCGACGGTGCCGCGCACGCGGCTGCCGACCGGCAGCGGCGAGGTGAAGCGGACCTTGTTCAGCCCGTAGTTGACGCCCATCTTGACGCCGTCCACGCGGTACACCTCGGAGATCAGCACGGGGAGCAGCGACAGGGTCAGGAAGCCGTGCGCGATCGTCGTGCCGAACGGGCCGTCCTTGGCCCGGTCCGCGTCCACGTGGATCCACTGGTGGTCGTCGGTGGCGTCGGCGAACTGGTTCACCCTGTCCTGCTCGACCGTGTGCCACTCCGAGGTCCCGATCTCGGACCCCTTCGCCGCACGCAGCTCGTCGACCCCGTTGAAGACCCGCATCGGCGCACTCCTCGCTCATCCGTGTTCGTCTGCGCCGATCACCCTGTCACACCCCGCGCCACCCGCGAGGGACGCGAGTGAGGGGACACATCCGGCGCCCCGGCGCAGGCCGGACTATGGTCGTCGGCGGATCGGCCCGACCCGGCCGGTCCGCGATCGGAGTCGTGTGGAAGGTCTGATCGAGACGATGGCTCTGTCCCCCGGCGCTGCCGGCGGGCCCGGCCGGACCGCCGCATCCGGCACCGTGCACCGCGCCGTCCCCTTCGCCGACACCGGGCACCAGGCCGAGGTGCTGTCCGTACCGCTGCGCGCGACGCTCGAGCGGGGCGACCGCATCCTCGCCGTGGTGGACCGCGACTGCCGCGCCGAACTGGACCGCACGCTCGGCCCCGACGCCGGCATCGAGTTCCGCACCCCGGAGCACGTCCACAACGCCCCGCCGTTCACCGTCGCCACCCGCTGGGCCCGGGCGGCGCGCGAGGCCACCGCCCGCGACGGGACCCGGATGACCACGGTCGGGCAGCTCATCGACGGCCTGCCCGGCACCGACCCCGGCTACTGGGTGCGCCTGGACGTGGCGCTGAACCAGGTTCTCGACGGCATGCCGGTGACGATGCTGTGCGCCTTCCCGGACGGCGAGGCCGCTCGCGACGACGCCGCCACCCTGCACGACGCCCTGCTCGTCGACGGTGAGGAGGTGCCCAGCACCACCCGCCGCGATCCCCGCGACCTGCTCGCCGAGCACCCTCAGCGCCCCCCGGCCGATCTGGGCACGCCGCTGTTCGAGATCGACGTCGACCTGGCCGGGCTCGCCACGCTGCGCCGGTTCGTGCGCGCCGAGGCGAGGCTGAGCGGCCTGGGCCCGTCGCGGACCTCGGACCTGGTCCTGGCCCTGAACGAGGTCGCCACCAACGGCGTCGAGCACGGCTCGGGGCTGCCCCGGCTGCGGATGTGGCGCGGGCCCGACGGCCTGACCGGCGAGGTCGTCGACACCGGCCGTACCCGGCTGCCGTTCCCCGGAATGCTCGCCCCGACCTCGGCCGGGGTCCGCGGTCGCGGGCTGTGGCTGGCCTCCGAGCTGACCGACGTGTTGCAGGTCTGGACGGCCGACGACGACCCCGGCTGCCCGGCCGGGACCGTCGTGCGTGTCCTGATGACCCCACCCTGACCCGTCGGACACAGCCCTGACCCGTCGGACACGCATGCCGGGCCCAGCGTCCGGCTCGACCCGGACCAGGGCACCGGCGAGGATGGGGCCATGGACCCCGTCGCACGGTTTCTGAACCTGGTGACCGGGCCGGAGCCCGCGCTGGACGAAGCCGCACTGGCCATCGCGGCAGGCGCCGACCCGGACCGGGACCCGAAGGCCGGCCTGGCCGAGCTGGACCGTCTCGCCGACGGCGTCACCGACCTGGACGGCCTCATCGCCCGCCTGTTCGTCGCCGAGGGCTACACCGGCAACGCCGCCGACTACTACGACCCGCGCAACTCGCTGCTCTTCGACGTCCTGGAGCGCCGCACCGGCATCCCGATCACCCTCGCCGTGGTGGCGATCGAGGTCGGCCGCCGCGCCGGGATCGCGCTGGAGGGCGTCGGCATGCCCGGGCACTTCCTGGTCCGGGTCCCGGACACCCAGCGCTACCTCGACGTGTTCGACGGCGGCCGCCGCCTCGACCGGGCCGGCTGCGAGATCCTGTTCCGCGGGTCCACCGGCGCGACCGACGCGACGTTCGGCCCGAGCCTGCTGCCGCGCGTGTCGACCCGGCAGATCCTGGCCCGGATGCTGGAGAACCTGCGCGGGATCTACCGCTCCCGGTCCGACCACGTGAACCTGGAGTGGGTCCTGCGGATGCGCCTCGGGCTGCGGCACGAAGGCCCGGAGCTGGTCCGCGAGCTGGGTAACGTCCTCGGCGCGCAGGCCCGCTGGGACGAGGCCGCTCGGCTGCTGGAGTCGTGGGCGGACGGTCCCGGGCGCGGTGCGCGGGCAGGCGTGGACGTGCTCGACGAGGTCCGCCTCGAAGCCAGGCAGCAGCGCGCGCACCTCAACTGATGTGGCGGAGGCAACGGCCTCGTCACACGATCGCTGCACCGTCCTAGGCTGGCCCCGTGTCACCCTTCCGCCCGCTCGCCCTGATCACCAACGACGACGGGATCAGCTCACCCGGCCTGCACGCGCTGGCCCGCGGAGCGGTCGACGCCGGCTACGAGGTCGTCGTCACCGCGCCGTCGATCGACGCCAGCGGCACCGGTGGGTCGGTCCGTTCGGTCGTCGAGGACGGTCACGTCCTGGTGGAGGAACACGACCTGCCCGAGCTGGACGGGGTGCCCGCCTACGCCGTCGCCGGGCACCCCGCGTTCATCGTCAACGCGGCCGGTCGCGGCTGGCTCGACCGCGAGCCGGACGTGGTGCTGTCCGGGATCAACTACGGGGCGAACACCGGCCGGCAGATCCTGCACTCGGGCACGGTCGGCGCCGTCCTGGCCGGGGCGCACCACGGCTGGTCCGGGCTCGCGATCTCGTTGAACTGCGGCCTGAAGATCCCGGCGGACCCGTGCTGGGACGCCGTACTGGGCCTGCTGCCCGACCTGCTCGCCCGGCTGCGCACGCGCCCGCCCGGCACCGCGTGGACGGTCAACGTGCCGGACCGGCCGTTCGCGGAGCTGCCGGAGCTGCGCGAGGCGACGCTGGCCGGGTCCGGAGCGGTGCAGGTGCGGATGACGCACCGGACGCCCGACGGCTCCCGTCCGGGCGGCCTGCACACGCTGGTCACCGAGACCTGGGAACACGGCGAGCCCGGCTCGGACGTCGCGCTGCTCGCGGCGGGGCACCCGATCGTCACCGAGATCAGCCAGCTCGGGTCGCTCCCCGGAGCCGTCCTCGGGTGAGCCGTGGCCGTCACATGAACCACACCGGACTCGCCCGTACCCCGGGTGCACCAGCGTCACACTGCCGGTGCATCATTCCGCCATGCGGAGTGTTGATCCTCGTCACAGCTGGTCCACCGGATTCGCCCGCACGCTCGCCGAGGAACTGCGACACGGCGTCGCCACCGGCGCCCTGACCTGGGGCGAAGCCGACGAACTCCTGGCCCGCCTGCGGGTCGTGGTGGACCAGGCCCTGGACCTGACCCCACTCCGCAGCTGAGCCGCTCCCCAGCTGAGCCACTCCCCAGCAGCGCGAGCCGCGGCTGGACGAGAGCTCCGTTCGTCCAACTCCGCTGGACGAGAGCTCCGCTCGTGCACCCGGGGGTGCGCGGCTGCGGGGCTAGGGCGCGGCTAGTGCTCGTCGCGGCCGGTGAGTTCGTGCTCGAGCTCGTCGGCCAGGTGCACGACCTCGCGGAACGGGAACTCGAATCCGTCCAGGCGGGAGTCGCGCAGCGAGATCGAGTGCCGGAACACGACCACGCCGTCCTGCGACACCACCCCGCCGACCGGCGACGCCCCGGCCAGTTCCAGCAGCTTGGCCAGGTCGACGTCGCCGACGCGGGCGATCGGCGAGCTGATCTGGGCCCAGTCCGAGCCCTCCTGGGCGACGGCGGCCGCGGCGTCGGTGGTCTCGGCGTGCTGCTCGTGCACCCGCCGGACGACCACCAGCTGTGTGCGCTCACCGGTGGTGGGCAGGTTGAACCACAGCTCGTCGCCCACCTGGCGCATGATCTCGTACCGCACTCGTACGTAGGACTGCAGATCGTCCCAGGTCGCCACGTCGGACCCCTCCCCTGTATCGCCCGCGGCGACGCTACCGGTCCCCGGCCTCCGACGGGATGGCGGCCTCGCACAGGGCCCGGACCGCGACGCCGATCGCCTCCCGCGCCGCGGGGTCGGCGACCAGGCCGTCGTCGTCGATGTCGGCCCGGCCCAGCGGCACCCTCGCGCACGCGGCGTCGGCCACCGCAGCGCCGACGTAGCCGAGGAAGGCGGCCAGACCGGCGTGCGTGCCGGACGCGCCGGTCGGCGCCGCGACCGACGCCGCGTTCACCCACGCGACCGGACGGCCGTGGATCTCCATCCCGCCGACCGTCCAGTCCAGCAGGTTCTTGAACGCGCCCGGCATCCCGCCTGCGTACTCCGGGGTACAGATCAGCAGCGCGTCCGCCGCGCCGATCCGGGCCCGCAGGCCCGCCACCGGTCCCGGCAGCGGGTCGACGTCGCGGTCGGGGTCGAACGCGGGCAGCCCGACGAGGCCGTCGAACAGGTCGGTGGTGACCCGCGGACCGGCCGCCACCGCGGCCGTGCGCAGAACGGCGGTGTTCACCGATCCCGACCGGGTGCTCCCGGACAGCAGCAGCAGATGCATCCGGACAGCCTGCTCCCCGGGCGCGGCCCGCCCGTCACCGCCCGCCCGTCACCGGCTGTCCGTCACCGCGGTCGACACGCGGTGAGATGCCACAGCGGCTCAGGCGATCTGCAGGACCAGCTTTCCGGTGTTCTCCCCGCGGAACAGGCGCAGCAGCACGTCCCCGAAGTCGGACACCTGGCCGGAGACGACGTCCTCGCGGCTGTGCAGCTTCCCCTCGCGCAGCCAGCCGGCCATCTCGTTCGCCGCCTGCGGGAACTTCTCGACGTAGTCGAAGACGAGGAAGCCCTCCATCCGCGCACGGTTGACCAGCAGGCTCATGTAGTTGGCCGGTCCGGGCGGCGGCTCGGTGGCGTTGTAGGTGCTGATCGCGCCGCAGATCGGGATCCGGGCGCCGTGACGCAGCCGGGTCAGCGCGGCGTCCAGGATGTCGCCGCCGACGTTGTCGAAGTAGACGTCGATGCCGTCCGGCGCGGCGGCGCGCAGGGCCTTCTTCACGTCCTCGGCGCGGTAGTCGATCGCGGCGTCGAAGCCGAGCTCCTCGGTGATCCAGGCGCACTTCTCCGGCCCGCCGGCGATGCCGACGACGCGGCAACCCTTGATCTTGGCCAGCTGCCCGGCGACGCTGCCGACGGCTCCGGCGGCCCCGGACACCACGACGGTCTCGCCGTCCCGGAGGGCCCCGACGTCGAACAGTCCGAAGTAGGCGGTCATCCCGGTCATGCCGAGCAGCGCCAGGTAGGTGGGCAGGCCGACGTCGTCGGTGGGCGTGACCTTCTGCACACCGGTGCCGTCGGACTCGGCGTAGGACTGCACGCCGAACGTGCCGGTGACGTGGTCACCGACGGCGAAGCCCGGGTTCTTCGAGGCCACCACGCGGCCGGCGGCCAGCGCGCGCATGACCTCGCCGATGCCCACCGGCGGGGCGTAGCTCTTGCCCGCGTTCATCCAGCCGCGCATCGCCGGGTCCAGCGACACGTGCGTGACCTGCACGACGAAACGGCCGTCGGCGGGCTCGCCGACCGGCTCGGTCGTGTGGTCCCACACGTCGGGTCCGGGCAGGCCGTTCGGTCGGGCGGCCAGGCGCACCTGGTGGTTGGTCAGTCCCTGCATGTCGCTCATACCCCAGGTCTACCCGGCCGTGCGCGGCTATAGCCCCAGGTGGCGCGCGATCAGCATCCGCTGGATCTCGGAGGTGCCCTCGCCGATCTCCAGGATCTTGGCGTCGCGGTAGAACCGCCCGACCGGGTACTCGTTCATGAAGCCGTACCCGCCGAAGACCTGGGTGGCGTCGCGGGCGTTGTCCATCGCCGCGTTCGAGGCGACCAGCTTCGCGATCGCGGCCTCCTTCTTGAACGGCTCACCGGAGAGCAGCTTCTCCGCCGCGTGCCGCCACGCCAGGCGCGCGGTGTGCGCCCGCACATCCATGTCGGCGATCTTGAACTGGATCGCCTGATAGTCACCGATCGGGTGGCCGAACGCCTCCCGCTCGTGCGCGTAGCGCAGCGACTCGTCGACGCAGCCCTGGGCCAGCCCGACCGACAGCGCCGCGATCGCGACCCGGCCCTCGTCCAGGATGGACAGGAACTGGGCGTAGCCGCGGCCCTGCTCGCCGAGCAGGTTGTCCTTCGGCACGCGGACGTCGTCGAAGAACAGCTCGCGGGTGTCGCTGCAGTTCCAGCCGACCTTCGAGTACTTGTTCGAGACCCGGAAGCCGGGAATACCCGCAGGCACCAGGATCGCCGAGATCTCCTTCTCCCCGTCACTCTTCTCCCCGGTCGCCGCCGTCACGGTGACGACGGAGGTGATGTCGGTGCCGGAGTTGGTGATGAAGCACTTGGACCCGTTGATCACCCACTCGTCGCCGTCGAGACGGGCGGTGGTGCGGGTGGCACCGGCGTCCGAGCCGCCACCGGACTCGGTGAGGCCGAACGCGCCGAGCGTGCGCCCCGCGGCGATGTCGGGCAGCCACCGGGCCTTCTGCTCGTCGGTGCCGAACCGGAAGATCGGCATCGCGCCGAGCGAGACGCCGGCCTCGAGCGTGATCGCGACCGACGAGTCGACCCTGCCGAGTTCCTCCAGGGCCAGGCACAGGGCGTAGTAGTCGCCGCCCATGCCGCCGTAGGACTCGGAGATCGGCAGGCCGAACAGGCCCATCTCGCCCATCGTGGCGACGAGGTCGTAGGGGAACTCCTCGCGGATGTAGAGGTCGGCGATGACGGGCGCGACCTCCTTGCGCGCGAACTCCTCGACGGTCGCGCGCAGAGCCTCGTACTCCTGCGCCGACGTGGCGGTGGATTCGACTGCGGTCATGACGCTGCCCTTCCGGCGGTGTCTGCGGTGCTGTCTGCCGTGCTGCCTGTGGCGCTGTCTGCGGCGGTGTTCGCCGCGGCGGTGTCGGTGCCCTCGCCGGGTTCGACGACGAGCAGCGCGGCGTCGCGGGCGACGGTGCCGCCCACGCGGGCCTTCAGCTCACGGACCACGCCGTCGACCGGCGCGGTGAGCACGTGCTCCATCTTCATTGCCTCGACGACGACGAGCTTCTGCCCGGCGCTCACCCGCTCGCCCTCGGTGACCTCGACGACGGTCACGGTCCCCGGCATCGGCGAGACGACCGGGCCGCCCGCGTCATCGCCGCCGGTGCGCGCGGCCTCCAGGGGCTCCTGCTCCCGGATACCCCAGGCCGCGCCGTCCCGGGAGATCCACACGACACCGTCGGGTGCGGTGGCGACGGCGTAGCGCCGGGTCCGCCCGTCCTGGGTGTGCGACAGCGTGCCGTCACCGGTCGCGACGGTCGTGGTGCGGACGGTCGTCACGCCCTCGCCGCCGCCGCCCGGTGCCGCGCCGCCCGGTGCCGCGCCGCCCGGTGCCCCGCCACCCGGCGCTTCGGCGGGACCCCCGATCGCGCCCTCGGCGTCGGCGGCCCGGCCGCGGCTGCGGACCGCGACCGGGTCGTGCCCGGACACGACGAGACGGCGCGTCGTCCAGGCCGGTTCGCCGACCCGCCAGCCGCCCGGCACGTCGAACGGGTCGACGACCTGGGGCGGGTCGAAGGGGGACATGGGCTCCAGGCGCAGCAGCGCGTACCCGGCCGCCGCGCCCAGGACGTCGGCGGGCAGGTCGGGGGCGGCGAGCTCGCGGGCCCGCCGGGCGACCAGTCCGGTGTCGAGCCGTGCGGCCCGGACGTCGTCGTCGGCGAGCAGCGCGCGCAGGAAACCGATGTTCGTGTCGAGACCGAGCAGGACGGTGGACGCGAGCGCGGCGTCCAGGCGCCGCAGCGCCTCGGCCCGGTCGGCGCCATGGGCGATCACCTTGGACAGCATCGGGTCGTAGTCCGACCCGACGACACCGCCGGCCGCGAT
Organism: Pseudonocardia sp.; assembly: GCA_030451825.1. Lineage (GTDB taxonomy): Bacteria > Actinomycetota > Actinomycetes > Mycobacteriales > Pseudonocardiaceae > Pseudonocardia. The sequence goes on from JAKDNL010000199.1 coordinate 9,459, forward strand.
CCCGGAGTCCACCCGCACACCCGGACCGGACGGCTCGCTCAGCGCGATCACCGCCCCGCCGGTGGGCAGGAACGACACGGTCTCGCCCGTCGTCGATGCCGTCTCGGCGTACACCCGGGCCTCGACCGCGTGCCCGCGCAGCACCACGTCCTCCTGGGCCAGCGGCAGCGGCTCCCCGGCCGCGACGCGCAGCTGCAGCTCGACCAGGTCCAGGCCGGTGACCATCTCGGTGACCGGGTGCTCGACCTGCAGCCGGGTGTTCATCTCCATGAAGAAGAACTCGTCCGGCGCGTCGGAGGACACGATGAACTCGACGGTCCCGGCGCCGGTGTAGCCGCACGCCCGGGCCGCCTCGCAGGCCGCGGTGCCCATCCGGTCCCGCTGCTCGTCGGTGAGCAGCGCGGACGGCGCCTCCTCGACGATCTTCTGATGGCGGCGCTGCAGCGAGCACTCCCGCTCACCGAGGTGCACGACGTGCCCGTGCTGATCGGCCATCACCTGGATCTCGATGTGGCGCGGGGTGGTGACCAGGCGCTCCACGAGCAGCGTGTCGTCGCCGAACGAGCCGCGGGCCTCCCGGCGGGCGCTCGCGATCGCGTCCGCGAGGTCGGCCGGGTCGTGCACCTCGCGCATGCCCTTGCCGCCGCCACCGGCGGAGGGCTTGAGCAGGACCGGGTAGCCGACGTCGGCGACGGCCAGCGCCAGCTCGTCGTCGGTGAGCCCGGACCCGTCGGATCCGGGCACCACCGGGACGCCCGCCTTGGCGACGGTCTGCTTGGCGCGGATCTTGTCGCCCATCGCCTCGATCGCCGCCGGGGGCGGCCCGACGAACACGATCCCGGCCGCCTCGCAGGCCGCCGCGAACGCGGTGTTCTCGGACAGGAAGCCGTAGCCCGGGTGGATCGCCTCCGCCCCGGTCGCCCGGGCCGCCGCGATCACCTTCTCCACCGAGAGGTAGCTCTGCGACGCCGCGGCCGGACCCAGCCGGACCGCATCGTCGGCCGCGCGCACGTGCGGGGCGTCGGCATCCGCGTCGGAGTACACGGCCACCGAACGGATCCCCAACGACCGCAACGTCGCGATCACCCGGACCGCGATCTCGCCGCGGTTGGCGACCATCACCGTCGAAAACACGTGCCCACCCCTCCGTCGATCGTACGAACGCTCCGCTCGCTCATCCCGGGCGTACGAAAGCTCCGCTCGCCCGATGGGCGGGCGCCTGTCCGGCAGGATCCTGGGTTGCCGGGCGGACCGATTCGGCCGACCTCCGATGGACGAGAGCTCCGTTCGCGCATCCCGGGTGGACGAGAGGAGCTCT
>JAKDNL010000200.1 GCA_030451825.1 Pseudonocardia sp.
CGGAACCAGGAGCGGGTGGCGAGCGTCGGCAGGGTGCCGTGCGCGATCAGCCGGTCGCGCACCGACAGCGCCCCGCGCACGGCCGCGTACCCGTGCGCCCGCAGGTCGGCCTCGTAGTCGGCGACGGCTGGGACCAGGTCCTCGCGCCCCTGCGCGACGGCCGCGAGGGCGAGAGTGAGCCGGTGCGCGTCGCGCAGCGCGGAGTTGCCGCCCAGCCCGCCGGTCGGCGGCATCACGTGCACCGCATCGCCGAGAAGCGTCACCCGGCTGCTGGGCCAGGGTGCCGGTAGCGGGGACGCCACGAACCGCTGTGCCCCGCGCCCTGCCGGCTCCGACTCGGCGAGCAGGCGCCGCAGGTCCGGGTGCCACCCCTCGACCAGGCCGCCGACAACCCGGTGCAACGCCCGGTCGTCGAGCGAGGTGACGTCGGCGGGCAGCCTGCCGGCGTCGGCGACCAGGGCGGCCAGCACGTACGGGGTCCCGATGCCGGCCGGGACGTCGTCGGTGACGGCGGCCAGCGCGGCCCGGGCACCGGGACGCGGATGGTAGGCGGAGGTGAACAGGGAGACCGGGTCGCGGCCGCTGATCACGTTCATCCCGGCCTGCAGCCGCTGCGGGACCCAGGCCCGGGAGTCCTCGGTGAGCAGCACCTTGTGCCCGAAGCCCACGACGCCGACGGGCTGCGGCTCGGCGTCCGGGAGGTACTGGCGCCGCACCCGGGACCCGACCCCGTCCGCCCCGACCAGGACGTCCGCGGTGATCCGCCGCCCGTCGGCGAACTCCGCGGTCACCCGCCCGCCGGTCTCGTACCGGTAGCCGACGAACTCGGCGCCCAGGTGCACGGCGTCGCCGAGACCGGCGAGCAGGATCCGGCGCAGCACCCGCCGGTCGACGGCGTAGTGGTCCTCGGCGGGATCTGTCGCGAGCGGGTAGGAGATCGCCTCCTCCACCACGACGAGCTCGTCGAGCCGCTCGGTCAGGAAGCCGAAGTCGCCGCCCGGTCCTGCGGTGTCCAGGAACGCCCGCCACAGGTGCTCGGGCAGGCAGGCCTGTAGCGAGCGCGCCCCGGCCGGGTCGATGTGGATGCGGTACCCCTCCCATCGGCCGGCCGGGTGCGTGTCGCGCTCGGCGACCTCGACGTCGACGCCCGCCGTGCGCAGGCCGTGGGCCAGGCAGAGCCCGCCGATGCCTCCGCCGACGACGAGCACGCTCGGTGGTGTCATGTCTGCAACTCCTCCTTGCGTCGTGGACCGGCGATGTGGGGCCGGGGGCGTGGATCAGGGGCCGGTGGCCGTGCCGGCGAGGACCGTGGCCAGCCGGTCGAAGACCGCGGGGGCCAGGTGGGGCGCGAGCCGCACGCCCTTCACCGCGGCGATCACGAGCTCCGCGCCGACCTCCGACCCGGCCACCCCGGCCTCGGCGAGCACGGCGGTCAGCGCCGCGCGCCAGCCGGCCTCCTGCCGCTCCAGGACGGCGCGGACCGCCGGATCCCGACGAGCCCGCAGGTCGAGCTCGGCGGTGACCGTGAACAGCTCGGGCTCCTGCTCGCACAGCCGGCGCAGGGCGTCGAGGTGCGCGCGCAGCCGCGCCACCGGATCCGGAGCGTCGGCCGGTGCGGTCCCGGCCAGCCGGCCGGTGGTGTGCAGCACGACCGCGTTCACCAGGTCCTGTTTGGTCGCGAAGTGGTGGTGCAGCGTCGAGTGGTCGATGCCCGCGGCGTCGGCCACCTGGCGCAGCCGCAGCCCCTCGAACCCGACCTCGGCCACCCGGGTGAACGCGGCCTGCACCAGGGCATCCCGTCGCGTTCCTGTCACTCCACCAACCACTTGGTGGAGCCTAGCGGACGGACGTCGGCCCGGGAACCCCGTCGGCGGGAGGGCTCCCATTCGGGCACCGCTTGTGGTCGCATCGACCGATGACGAAGGAGATGTTCGTGGCGTTCGGCATCGACGTCGACGCCGTCGGCGGATGGCTGGGGTCCTACGGCGGGGAGGACTCGCCGGGTGACATCTCGCGCGGGGTGTTCGCCGGCGAGGTCGGGGTGCCGCGGTTGAACCGGTTGCTGGCCCGCTACGACCTGCCCGGCACCTGGTTCTGGCCCGGGCACTCGATCGAGACGTTCCCGGCGGAGTTCGACGCGGTGGTGGCGGCCGGGCACGAGATCGGCGTGCACGGCTACTCGCACGAGAACCCGATCGCGATGACCCGTGAGCAGGAGTCGGACATCCTCGACCACTGCATCGAGCTGATCACCGACCGGGCCGGGGCGCGCCCCACCGGCTACGTCGCGCCCTGGTGGGAGTTCTCCCGGGTCACCAACGAGCTGCTGCTCGAGCGCGGCATCACCTACGACCACTCGCTGATGCATCGTGACTTCGAGCCGTACTACGTCCGCGTCGGTGACTCCTGGACCCCGATCGACTACGACAAGCCCGCCCGGGAGTGGATGAAGCCGCTGGTCCGCGGAGAGGAGACCGATCTGGTCGAGATCCCGGCCAGCTGGTACCTCGACGACCTGCCGCCGATGATGTTCATCAAGACGAGCCCGAACTCGCACGGGTTCGTCAACCCGCGCGACATCGAACAGATGTGGCGCGACCAGTTCGACTGGGTCTACCGGGAGTCCGACTACGCCGTCTTCACGATCACGATCCACCCGGACGTCTCCGGCCGCCCGCAGGTGCTGCTGATGCTGGAGCGGCTGATCGAGCACATCAACGGCCATGCGGGGGTCCGCTGGTCGACGTTCGACGGCATCGCCCGGGACTTCCTGGCCCGCCGGCCGCGGACCTGACGGGCGCGCTGCCGATGTGTGGGGCGTGCGGCGCTCCGCCGCCGGATCCGGCCGGCGCCCGGGTGGCCGGGCCGCGGCGACGGGCGGCGGTGGCCCGGGAGGTCGAGGGGCTGCTGACCGGGCTGCGGGTGCGGGCGGTACCGGGAGGGTGGACGGTGTCCGGCCGCACCGGCCGGGTCGTCGTGGCCCGGACCCTGGACGAGCTGCTCGCCGCCGGCGCCGGTGAGCCGGACCGCGAAGCGATGCGCGCCGCGGCCCTCGCCGCCGCTGACGAGGCCTCGTAGCTCCCACGCTCCTCGACTGCCGGGCCCGTCAGTCGTCGTGGCGGTCGTCGCGGTCGTCGCCCTGCGGGCCGTCGTCGTCGTCGTGGTCGTCGTCTCCGTCGTCCCCGTCGCGCAGGTCGTCGGTGTCGTGGTCGATGACCGCGCCGTTCGCGGCGTCGACGTCCAGGTCGTGCTCGACGGTGCCGTTGGTGACCTCGACCTCCCAGACCTGGCGGTCGTGGTCATCGTCGTCGAGCTCGGTGCGGTCGGTGATGGTGCCGTCGCCGACCCGGTCGAGCGCGATCCGCTCGGCGGCGGCACGGTCGACACCGGGGGCCGGGGTGGTGTCGGTGGCGGCGAGCGAGACGGGCGTGACGGCGTTCTCGGCTCCGGCGCCCAGCGTGAGGGCGGTACCCCCGCCGAGGGCGAGCAGACCGGCGGTGGCGACGGCGGCGACGGTGAGGGTGCGGGCTTCCATGGTGTCCTCCGTGGTAGTTCGGTGTCGGCTCGTGCCGACTCCCGAGGACGGTGCCGCCCGGCGCCTCAACGGCGCGCTGCACGACCCCTAACGCCGCGTTAGCGATCGGGGACGGCGGGTCCCAGGTCCAGCACCACCCGCAGCCCGCCCTCGGGCGGACGGTCCAGAGCGAGCGCACCGGAGGCCTGCTCGGCGGTCCGGCGGGCGATGTCGAGCCCCAGCCCGGTGGACCCGCCGTCGCTGACCCCGCGCTCGGCCGCCCCGGCCGGCAGACCGGGCCCGGAGTCGGCGACCACCAGCCGTGCCCCGCCCTCGCGGCGCGTCACGAGCGACACGGCGAACGCGGTGCCGTCCGGTGTGTGGGCGAACACGTTGCCCAGCAGCGCGTCCACGCACGCCTCCAGGTCGCCCTTGCCGATCGCCACCGGCAGCGGCCCGTCCGCGACGTCGACGGCGGTGGCCCGCTCGGTGTCCTCGGCCAGCACCGCCCAGAACGCGACCCGGTCCCGCACCACGGCGGCGGCGTCGCAGACACCGGCGTCGGTGCCGCGCCGGCGTGCCTGCTCGATCGCGCCGGTCACGGCCCGCTGCACGCCGTCCACGCCGTCGCTGATCCGGGCGGCGTCGGCGGGATCGCGCAGCGACTCGGCGTCCAGGCGCAGGGCGGTCAGCGGCGTGCGCACCCGGTGCGCGAGGTCGGCGACGGTCTCCCGTTCCTCGCGCAGCAGTTCGGAGATCCGCGCGGCGAGCCCGTTCAGCGCCCCGGCCACGACGCCCAGCTCGGCCGGGGCGGCGGCGTCGGCACGGGCGGTGAGCTCACCGCGGGCGAGCCGGTCGGAGACCTCCGCCAGGTCGGTCGTGGCGTCCACCAGGGAGCGGGCCAGCCGGTCGGCCAGCAGCAGCCCGCCGGTCAGCAGCAGTACCGAGAGCCCGGCCAGCAGCAGCCAGGACCGTCCGACGCCGCGGGTCAGCTCGGCATCGGGCACCAGGATCCGGATCGCGCCGCCCGTGCCGTCGGCGTCGCGGACGGCGAACACGATCTCCCGCCCGCCGGCGACGTCGGTGGACGCGCTCGTCCCGCGGGCGCCGAGCTCGACCAGCGGGGTCCGCGGGGCGGGCGTGCCGAGCACCCCGCCGTCCGGGAGGAACAGGGTGACGTCGGCGGCCGTCGTCGCGTCCACCTGCTGGATGCTCAGGTTCAGCGCCGCTCGGTCGGCGGTGGCCACGAGAGGGGTCAGCGACTGGGCCTCCGCGGTGGCGGTGCCGACGGCCCGGTCGATCGCGACGGTGCGCACCAGCAGCGCCAGCGGGACCGCGAACGCGACCAGGACGAGCAGCATCATCGCGCCGACCAGGGTCAGGATCCGGCGGCGCACGGGTTCAGTCCCGCCCGGTGAGCGTGGCGGGGGGAGCGCTCAGGCGCACCCCGACCCCGCGCACCGAGTGCAGGTAGCGGGCCTCCTGCGCGGTCTCGCCGAGCTTGCGGCGCAGCCACGACAGGTGCACGTCGACGGTCTTGTCGGCCCCGCCGTAGGGCTGCTGCCAGACCTCGGTGACCAGCTCCCGCTTGCTCACCACCTGGCCTTCCCGGGCGGCCAGGTAGTAGAGCAGGTCGAACTCGCGCGGGGTCAGCTCCAGGGCCTCGCCCGCGAGCGTGACCTGCCGGGCCCGCGGGTCGACCCGCAGCCCCCCGACGACGACGGCCGGGTCCGGCCCGGTCTCGGCGGCCCGGCGCAGCACGGCCCGGATCCGGGCGTCGAGCTGGGCCGCGCCGAACGGCTTGACCAGGTAGTCGTCGGCGCCGGCGTCGAGCACGGCGACGATCTCGGCCTCGTCGTCGCGGGCGGTCGCGACGATCACCGGGACCCGGCTGACCCCCCGCAGCATCCGCAGCATGGAGGTGCCGTCGAGGTCGGGCAGCCCGAGGTCGAGCACCACCACGTCCGGCCGGTTGCCGACGGCGCCCTCCAGCCCGGCCATCGCGGTCGGTGCCGAGTCCACGGCGTGCCCGCGCTCGCCGAGGCCGCGGATCAGCGCACCCCGGATCGCGGGGTCGTCCTCGACGATCAGAACCTGGGCCACCTGAGGAACCGTAGGCCACGCCGGGGACCCGCCGGAGCGGCGCGAGCCGATCTTGGGACTCGCTTAGCCCCGCCTTAACCCGGCGCGGGAGCATGCTGGGCAGATGTCGCGCCGATCCGCCCGCACCGGAGTGCTGCTGGCCCTGTGGGTCGCCGCCGCGGCCGGTGCGCTGCTGCTCGGGCTGTCCGCGGTCGGGGCCATCGGCAGCGGGCTCACCGGCGGGGCGTCGTCACCGCCGCTGAGCGCCGGGGAGATCGACGCGCGCCTGGCGCTCCCGGCGCCGGCGCCACCGCCTCCGGCCGGGTCGCCGCAACGGGGAACGCCGACGGTGCTGCCCGCCGGGCCGGCCGGGACGGTGCTGGCCCGCTGCGTCGACGGGGCACCGTCGGTCGTGTCGGTGAACCCCGCGCAGGGCTACGAGGCCGGCGAGGATGACGGCGGGCGCACGGTCAAGCTGGAGTCCGACGAGGTGGAGGTCAAGGTGGCACTGCGATGCGACGGCACCCGGCCCGCGGGCGCCGTCACGGTCGAGCAGGACGACTGAGCCCGGCTACCGGTTGCGGCAGACGCAGCCCCGGTCGGTGCGCGACGACGCGACCGAGGCCGAGCAGTAGCGGCGGCCGATCGCGTCGTGGTCGGCCCACGGGTGCGGGCACGCCTCGCAGACCGGTCCGGACGCGGACTCCCCGGACGTGACGTCGAGGGTGTCGTTCTGGGGTGTGGCGGGTGCCGACGTCATGTCGGGGTCCTCGGTCCTCGGGGCGCCGTGCGTCCCGGACTGGGCGGAAGTCGGGAACGACGGAGCTCGGTCGCCCGCGTGCGGAGAGGTCCCGACACCTCCGACGGTACGCGCCGGGCACGTCACCCGTAGCGACGGCGCTCGTGGAAGAAGTCGTCGACGACGCGCAGGGCGCCGGAGCGGACGGTCTCGTCGTAGACGTACTTGCCCACGGCGAGATCCAGGACGCCGAGGCCGAACGGCGAGAACACCACCGTCTGCTCCGCCGGCACGACGACCCGCCCGGCCAGCACGTCGTCCAGGGTGCCGTGCAGGAAGTCCCGGTTGCCGGTCAGCTGCTCGACCAGGTGCGGTGACGTGTCGGCCTTGAGGCAGTGCTCGACGTCGTCGACGATGTTGACCGACTCCAGGAGGATCTCCGGAGCCAGGTCGCGCAGCGACACGTGCAGCACCAGCGGATGGTGGTCGAACCACCCGGGCTCGGTGACGTGCGGCGTGGACGCGACGGTGGCGAAGACGACCAGGTCACTGGACCGGATCAGCGCCTCGGCGCTGTCGTGCACGGTGACCCGGGCCGACATGTCGGCCCGGCGCAGGTAGCCGCCGAAGCCGGTGGCGCTGTCGGCGGAGAGGTCGTGCACGCCGATCTCGTCGAACGTGAAGCCGGTGCCGGCCAGGAACGTGTGGATGTAGCGGGCGATCAGGCCCGTCCCGACGAACCCGACGCGGGCCGGACGCGCCCGGCCCCGGCCGAGCCGGTCGGCCGCCAGCGCCGCCGAGGCCGCCGTCCGGGTGGCACTGATGATCGAGCTCTCCAGGACGGCGAACGGGTAGCCGGTGTCGTGGTCGTTGAGGATCAGCACCGCCGAGGCCCGCGGGATCCCGGACGCGACGTTGCCCGGGAAGCTCGAGATCCACTTCAGGCCGTCCACCCGGGTCTGGCCGCCGATCGAGGCCGGCAGCGCGATGATCCGGGAGGTGGGCCGGTCGGGGAAGCGCAGGAAGTAAGACGGCGGGTTCACCGAGTCCCCGGCGCCGTGGCACCGGTAGGTGGCCTCGACGAGTTCGACGAGCTGCTGCTCGCGGCCCTGCAGCGCCGCCCGGACCTGCGCCCCGGAGATCACCGAGAACGGCGGCGGGGCGAGTGACCCGGGCGTGGTGGGCACGGCGTCCGTGCTGGACTCGGTCGGCGTGGCAGTCATCTCAGACCGCCGTGCGGGTCGGGTCGGCCATCGCGACGAGCACCTCACGCGGGCCCTCGAAGGCCTCCCGGCTGTGCGCGGTGCTGATGTTGTCGACGAGCAGCAGGTCACCGGCCTGCCAGGGCTCACGCGCCGTGTTGGCCTCGTAGATGTCGGTGAGCATCACCACGATGTCGGGGTCGATCGGGTCGCCGTTGCCGAAGCGGGTGTTGAACGGCAGGCCGTCCGCGCCGTAGACGTCCACCAGGTACTCGCGCACCTCGGGCGCCATCGTCGCCTCGTTCAGGAACGCGATCTGGTTGAACCAGCAGCGGCGGCCGGTGACTGGGTGCCGCACCACCGCAGCGCGCCGCTGCCAGGTGCGCAGCCCGCCGCCGGCCTGCCAGGCGAACTCGATCGCGTTCGCGCGGCAGTAGCTCTCCACCGCAGCCCGGTCGTCGGTGCCGAACGCCTCGGCGACCGTCGCCCCGATCTCGTCGTTGTAGCTGCGGGTCAGCAACCAGCCCTCCCGTTCGAAGCGCTCGACCAGCCCGGCCGGCAGCGACTCGAGCACGGTCGCCGCGTCGGCCACGCCGGTGGCGCCGCCGATCGCGGGCGCGCCGAGGCAGGCGAACAGCATCAGGCTCGGGACGTCGAGGGCGTAGCTGAGCTCGTGGTGCATGCACATCGGCTGGGTCGGCGGCCACGTCGACGACGAGTAGACGCCCTCGGAGTAGACCTCCCGGGACGCGAACGCCTCCCGCTCGATCATCAGCGAGTCGGCCAGCCCGCGGAAGACGTCGGCGACGTCGTCCGCGTCGCGCAGCCCGAGGCCCCGGACCAGCACCGAGCCGTGCTGGGCGACGACGGCCCGCACCCCGGCGCGGTAGTCGTCCCAGCCCATCCCGCGAATGGACTCGGCGGAGAGCATCGGCGGCCTGCCGGGGGCGAAGTCCACGTCGAGCAGTGACGCGGCGGAAGTGGGAGAGGTCATCAGGGTGTCCTTTCGGTCGCTGATCCCGGGGAGGCGAGCAGTTCGGTGGGGTGTTCGGACCGGCCGTCGACGAGCTCTGCCAGGTCGGCCAGGATCGGGTGCAGAGTGATGTCGGAGAGCGAGACCACCCGTTCCAGGGCGATCGCCAGCTTCACCGCCGAGAGCGACGAGCCGCCCCGGTCGAAGAAGTGGTCCTCGCGGCCGATCTCGTCGGCCCCGACGCCGAGCACGGTCGCGAACGCGGCCGCCAGCCGCAGCTCGGTCGGCGTGCTCGGCACCCGGTAGTCCGACTCCGCGACGCCGAGGTCCGCGGCGAGCGCCGTCAGCGCCTTGTTGTCGATCTTGCTGTTGGCCGTGAGCGGCAGGGCCTCGCGCCAGTGGAACACTGCCGGGACCATGTAGACCGGCAGCGACGCGCCCAGCCGCTCGCGCAGGACGTCGACCTCGATCGGTCCCGGCCCGGAGTAGAACGCGACCAGGTGCCTGCTCCGGTCGGCGCGCTCGGCGACCACCACGGCGCCGTCGCGGACACCCGGGATCCGCAGCAGCGTGTTCTCGATCTCGCCGATCTCGATCCGGAAGCCGCGGATCTTCACCTGGGTGTCGCGGCGGCCGAGGAACTCCAGCTTGCCCTCGGGCAGCCAGCGGCCGTGGTCGCCGCTGCGGTAGAGCCGCTCGCCCGGGCGGTGCGGGTCGGGCACGAAGGCCGCCCGGGTGCGCTCCGGGTCGTTGACGTAGCCGCGGCCGACGCAGACCCCGGAGAACACGATCTCGCCGGGGGCGCCGAGGGGCACCGGCGTGAGGTGGGGGTCGACGACGTAGAGGCGCACGTTGTTCACCGGCGGGCCGAGCGGGACGCGCTCACGGTCCGGCACCCGGTCCATGACCTCGTGGTTGGTGTCGTCCGAGGTCTCGGTCAGCCCGTAGGCGTTCGCCAGCGCGACGCCGGGCCGGGCGGCGAAGAAGCGTGCCGTGAGCTCCTTCTTCAGCGCCTCACCGGTGGTCGACACGCACCGCAGGTCCGGCAACTCACGGGGGTGGGCGTCCAGGTAGGACAGCACAACTTCGAGGTAGCTCGGCACGAGCTGCAGCACGTTCACCCGGCGCTCGGCGATCCGGTCGACGAACCGCGCCACGTCGAGGATCCGCTCCTGCTCGACGAGCACGGTCCGCCCGCCGACCAGCAGCGCGGAGACCAGCTGCCACAGCGAGATGTCGAAGCACTGCGGCGCGGTCTGGGCGAGGACCTGCCCCTCGCCGATCCCCAGGTCGTCGATCTTGGCGTAGAGGTGGTTGAGCATGCCGGCGTGCTCGCACATCGCGCCCTTGGGCCGGCCGGTGGAGCCGGAGGTGAAGTAGATGTAGGCGAGCCGGTCCGGTCCGACCTCGACGCCGAGGTCGGAGCCGTCCCGGGACTCGGCGTAGACGTCGTCGACGAGCAGCGCCCGGGTACCGGGCAGCTCCTGCAGTGCCGCGTCCAGCGTGGCGGTGCTGCCGGTCTCGGTCAGCACCAGGGCGCACCCGGCCTGCGACAGCGTCGTCGCGATCCGACCGGCCGGGAAGTGCGGCTCGATCGGCAGGTAGGCCCCGCCCGCCTTGAGGATCGCGATGACCGCCGCCGTCCAGTCCAGGTTGCGCTCGGTCACCACCGCGACCGGGTCCTCGGGCGCCAGGCCCCGCGCGAGCAGCGCACGTCCGAGCCGGTTGGCCCGGCCGTTGAGTTCGCGGTAGGTCCACTCGCGGTCGCCGTGCATCACCGCGACCGCGTCCGGATGCCGGGCCACCCGCTGCTCGAACAGCTCGTGGAACCGCGCCTGCGGCAACTCCCGGCGCGGCCCGGCGAGCCCGTCGATCTGGTACCGCAGCTCCTCGTCCGAGAGCAGGCTCCGGCCGTCGCGGGCGGCGCCGGGATCCGCGGCGATCCGGGCGAGGGCGGTGAGGTGGTAACCGGCGATCCGGGCGGCGCAGTCCGCGTCGAGCGCCTCGGTCCGGTAGCGCAGCGCGAGCACCGGCCCGTCGTCGCCGTGCGCGACCCCGACCGAGAGCACGGTCGCGTCGGCCATGTCGCCACCGGCGCCGGACGGGTCGAACTCGGTCTCGAACCCCGTGGCGCCCAGGCCGAGCTCGCGCGCCAGATCGTCGATCGCGACGTCCTGGTGCGCCAGCAGCTCCGACTCGACCCGTCGGGCGTCGCGGAGCAGCTCCCGCCCCGGCCCGGGCCCGGCGCCCCGCCGGCCGGGCCG
>JAKDNL010000827.1 GCA_030451825.1 Pseudonocardia sp.
AAGACCTGGGAGTTCCAGGCCCTGCTCAAGGCCCGCCCGATCGCCGGCGACCCGGCGCTGGGCCGGTTCTACGTCGACGCCGTCGCGCCGCTGGTGTGGCACGCCGCGGACCGCGACGACTTCGTCGCCGATGTCCAGGCCATGCGCCGGCGCGTGATCGAGCACATCCCGTCCGATCAGCGCGAACGGGAGCTGAAGCTGGGCCGCGGCGGGCTGCGCGACGTCGAGTTCGCGGTGCAGCTGCTGCAGCTGGTGCACGGGCGCACGGACTCCGCGCTGCACTCCCCGTCGACGTTGGACGCGCTGGCCGCACTCTCGTCCGGAGGCTACGTCGGGCGCGACGACGGCGCGAACCTGGCCGCGTCCTACCGCTTCCTGCGCCTGCTCGAGCACCGGCTGCAGCTGCAACGGCTGCGCCGCACCCACCTGCTGCCCGCCGCCGACGACACCGACGCGCTGCGCTGGCTGGCCCGCGCCGCCCGGGTCCGCCCGGATGGGCGCCGCGACGTGGTCGGCGTGCTGGTCGCGGAGTGGCAGCGCAACACCCGGCGGGTGAGCCGGCTGCACGAGAAGCTGTTCTACCGTCCGCTGCTGTCGTCGGTCTCGCGGCTGTCCGCGGACGAGGCGCAGCTCTCCACCGAGGCCGCCAAGGCGCGGCTGGCCGCCCTGGGCTGGGCGTCCCCGGAGGGTGCGCTCGGGCACCTGCGCGCCCTGACCGGCGGGGTGTCGCGGGCGGCGTCGATCCAGCGCACGTTGCTGCCGGTGCTGCTCGACGAGCTGTCCTCGAGCCCGGACCCGGACCGCGGGCTGCTGGCCTACCGGCGGGTGTCCGAGGCGCTGGCGTCGACGCCCTGGTACCTGCGGCTGCTGCGCGACGAGGGCGCGGTCGCCCAGCGGCTGATGATGCTGCTCGGCACGTCCGCGCTGGTCCCGGACCTGCTCTCCCGTGCGCCCGAGGTGCTGCGGATGCTGGCCACCTCCAGCACCGGCGGCAGCCCGGAGCTGACCCGCGACCCCGGCGAGGTGGCGGTCGCGCTGCGCACGACGGTGGCCCGGCAGACGACGCCGGAGTCCGCGGTGGCCGCGGCACGGTCCTACCGTCGCCACGAGATGCTGCGGATCGCCTGTGCCGACGTGCTCGGCCTGCTCGACGTCGAGGGAGTCTGCACCGCGCTGAGCTCGGTCTCCGAGGCGGTCGTGGCCGCGACCCTGGACGCGGTGCTGGCCGGGCAGTCCGGCGAGCGCCCGGCGCGGATCGCGGTGATCGGCATGGGCCGCCTCGGCGGTGGGGAGCAGAGCTACGGCAGCGACGCCGACGTGCTGTTCGTCTGCTCCCCGCTCGGCGACTCCACCGACCACCAGGCCGCGCGCTGGGCCACCGGCGTCGTGGAACGGGTGCGGCGGCTGCTCGGCACGGCCAGCCCGGACCCGGAGCTGGCGATCGACGCCGACCTGCGACCGGAGGGCCGCTCCGGGCCGATGGTGCGCACGCTCGACTCCTACCGCGAGTACTACGCCCGCTGGGGCGAGGTCTGGGAGGCCCAGGCACTGCTGCGGGCCCGCCCGATCGCCGGGGACCCCGCCCTGTGCCGCGAGTTCACCGAGCTGATCGACCCGATCCGCTACCCGGCCGACGGGATCGCGGACTCCGCGGTCGCCGAGGTTCGCCGGATCAAGGCCCGGGTGGACGCGGAGCGGCTGCCGCGCGGCGCGGACCGCGCGACGCACACCAAGCTCGGCCTGGGCGGGCTCGCCGACGTCGAGTGGACGGTGCAGCTGCTGCAGCTGCGCCACGCCGGTGACATCCCGGAGCTGCGCACCACCTCGACCCTGGACGGGCTGCGCGAGGCCGCCGAGGCCGGGCTGATCACCGGCGAGGACATGACCGAGCTCGGCGCCGGCTGGCGGATGGCCACCCGCGCCCGCAACGCGATCATGCTGGTCAAGGGCAAGGCCGGTGATCAGCTCCCGCGATCGGGCCGGGAGCTGGTCGCCGTCGCGTCCGCGCTGGGCTACCCGAACGGCGGGGACCCCGGCGTGTTCCTCGACGACTACCGCCGCGCCACCCGCCGGTCGCGCGCCGTCGTCGAGCGCGTGTTCTACGGCTGGACCGAGGGCTGAACGGGGGTCGGCCGGATCGTCCCGGCTGCCCCCGCCCGCTCACCGGGCGCGCAGCGCCGCGGCGAACCACTCGAACGCCGGCACCGACGACGGGAACGGTGGCCAGCCGTTCAGCGTGCCGAGAAGCGTCCAGTACCGCTCGACCCGCAGGTCGGAGAACGTCTCGATGGTG
>JAKDNL010000828.1 GCA_030451825.1 Pseudonocardia sp.
CCCCGCCCACCCCTCGAGCAGCCGATGCGCCTGCCCGCCCGCCGCGACCTCGGGCAGGTCCAGGGCGGCCCAGCCGGGTTCGCCCAGCACGGCCGCACGGAGATCGGCGACGGCTGATGCCCCCGCCTGCGGGTCGACGAGGACGTCGCTCCAGTCCGAGATGCCGGCGCCGACCGGACGCAGTACCGGTACGCCCGCCCGGCGGCCGAGCATCAGCGCCGCGCCGGCGACCAGCCGACCCGACCGGTAGACGAGCACGAGACGGAGCGCGCCGGGCGTTCCGTACTCCCGCCACCAGGACGCGAGCCACGAGCTCGACTGGAACACCGTGGCGTGCGGGCACCGCCGGTAGAGGTCGTCCCAGTCGGTGGCGACGTCGGTCAGCGCCGCGTCGTCGCGGCGCACCGTCGCGCCGCACCGCTCGCCGGCCGGGGCCTCGCCGGAGGCGACGTCGTGATCGGTACGCATGTCGTATTCTCCTCGCATCATCATCGCTCGGCGCCCGCGGCCGGAACCCCGACGGAGAAGATCCGGCGCCCGCGGCAGGCAGGGCCATCGGCACACGACGCCGTCCCCGGAGGAGGATCCGAGCGATGACCGACCTCGCGGACCCGTCGTTCTGGGCGCTGCCCGAAACCGCGCGAGCGGAGGCGTTGGCCGCGCTGCGGCAGCTGGACCGTCCACAGTTCTTCGCCCCCGGCGGTGACCGGGCACAGGGCTTCCACGCGCTCGTCCGGCACGCCGACATCGTCGAGGCGAGCACGTCGCCGGAGCTGTTCGCCAGCGAGCCCAGCGTGACGACTCCGCCGCCACCGCGGTGGGTGCGCACCGTGTTCGGCGACTCGATGGTCAACATGGACGGGCGCCGGCACACCGACCTGCGGCGCATCGTGCAGAAGGCGTTCACGCCGCGCCGGATCTCCCTGATCGAGGAGTCGATCCGCCGGATCTGCGCCGAGATCGTCGACGACGTCGCGTCGCGCGGGCAGGGCGACTTCGTCCAGACGGTGGCCGCGCCGCTGCCCACGCACGTGATCTGCGAGATGATGGGCATCCCCCGCGAGCGACGCGGCATGGTGATGGCTCAGGTCACCGGGTCCACCGAGCTGATCGGGGTCGAGGGAGCGCAGCGGCGGCGGCTGCGGGTGCCCGGCCGGAACCTGGCCGCGCTGACCCGCCTGCACATGCTCGTGCGCAGCATCGGTGCCCAGCGACGGCGGAACCCGGCCGGGGACCTGATCTCCGATCTGGTGGCCGCCCAGGTCGACGGCGACCGGCTCGACGGCCGTCAGCTCGGGGCGTTCTTCTCGCTCCTGCTCGTGGCCGGTATCGAGACGACCCGCAACGCGATCACTCATGGCCTCCGGCTCCTCACCGCCCATCCCGACCAGCGGGACCTGCTCCTGTCCGACCTGGACCTCCACCTCGACCGCGCGGTGGAGGAGATGCTCCGGTTCTCGACGCCGATCGTGCAGTTCCGGCGCAACGTCGTGCGGGACTGCGAGTTCCGCAGCGCCACGTTCCGGGCCGGCGAGCGCGTCGTGCTCTTCTACGCCTCGGCGAATCGCGACGAGCGGGTCTTCGCCGATCCCGAACGGTTCGACATCACCCGCGAGCCCAACCCGCACCTGGCCTTCGGCGGGACCGGGCCGCACTACTGCCTCGGCGCGTTCCTGGCGCGTCAGGAGCTGCGGACCCTGTTCCGGGAGCTGCTGGTCCGGGTACCGCAGATCCGCGCATCCGGTGAGCCCGAGTTCGTCCCGTCGAACTTCGACAACCGCATCCGGCGGATGCCCTTCGCCACCGGCCCCGGGTGACCGGCCCATCCGCGCCTAGCTCCCGGTCTGGGGGCCGGGGCCGGACCCGTTGCGCGACACCATCTGCTCGGTCGAGTTCGGCTCGTCCTCGCTGCCGGATCCGGCCGCGCCCGGCACCGGCGACACGTACGCCGGCGACCCGGCCGCCGGGGCGAACAGCCCGGACGGCGGTACGGACGACCCAGACGCCGGGGCGGACATCCCAGACGGCGGGACGGACGTCCCGGACGGCTGCGCGGACGACCCGGGTGCCGGGGCGGAGGTCCCGGGCGCAGGCACAGGCGACCCGGGCGCAGGCACGGACGACCCAGTCGCAGGCACGGGCGACCCGGGCGCAGGCGCGGACGTCCCGGGCGGCGGTACGAACGTCCCGGGAGGCGCCGCCGGGCGCGCCCTCGGATCCGGTTGCCGCGGACGCCCCCGACCATTCCACGGCGGGGCCGGGGCCGGGGGCCGCGGAACGGCGGCCGGCCCG
>JAKDNL010000201.1 GCA_030451825.1 Pseudonocardia sp.
TTCCGAGGTCGGGTGTCGCTGTGCTGGCTGCTGGTGGTGCCGGTGCTCTATGTGGGTGCGTTGCCACTGGTCAACCGGGTCGAGCCGGTCGTGTTCGGGGTGCCGTTCCTGGCCGTGTGGTTGTTCGGAGCGACGCTGCTGACGCCGGTCGCGGTCTGGCTGGCCGCGCGCGGCGACCCGGTGTGGCGCTCCGGCGGTCTGCGCCCGGACCGGGCCGATGAGGCGCCGGACCGGGACGGGCGGTGACCGGCGCCGCGGCGGTCTCGCTGAGCATCCTGGCCGCGTTCATGGTCCTGGCCTGCGTACTCGGGATCCGGGCCGGTCGGGGGCGGCGGGCCCGGCGCGACGACGGCGACGACCTCGCCGAGTGGTCGCTGGGCGGGCGCAGCCTGGGTTTCGTGTTCACGCTGCTGCTCACCGCGGGGGAGACCTACACGACGTTCAGCTACCTCGGCGCCGCCGGCTGGGCCTACGACAACGGCATCTCCGCGCTCTACGTCGTCGCCTACCTGGGCATCGGGATGTCGGTGAGCTACGTGCTCGCGCCGATCCTGTGGACCTACGCGCAGCGGCACGGGCTGCACTCGATCGCCGACATCGCCGCACACCGGTTCGGCGCGCCGTGGCTGAACACCGTCGTCGCCGTCGTCGCGACGATCCTGGTGCTGCCCTACATCCAGCTGCAGATCACCGGGATGGGCGTGGTCGTGGCCTCGGTCGGCTACGGCGCGATCGGGCTCGGCGTGTCCTACCTGGTCGCGTTCGTCATCGCCGAGGCGTTCGTGCTGCTCTCCGGCCTGCGCGGCAGCGCGTGGGTGTCCGTGCTCAAGGACGTCCTGGTGCTGGCGACGCTGGCCGCGGTGTTCGTCTACGTGCCGCTGCACTTCTTCGGCGGTTACGGGCCGCTGCTGGAACGCCTCGTGGAGCAGCGCGAGGCCTGGCTGACGCTGCCCAGCCCGGACGACGCGACGCTCGGGGTCGGCTGGTTCGCCTCCACGGTGCTGCTCAACGCCGTCGTGTTCTGCATCTTCCCGCCGCAGGTCGCCGGGTTCCTCGGCGCGGCGAGCCCGCAGGTGCTGCGGCGCAACGCGATGGTGCTGCCGCTGTATCAGGTGCTGCTGTTCGTTCCGGTGGTGCTCGGGATGGCCGCACTGTTCGTGGTCCCCGGGCTGACCGACTCCAACCAGGCGATGTTCGAGCTGGTCCGCCAGGCCATGCCGCCGTGGGCCCTCGGGTTCGTCGGCGCGGCCGGAGCGCTCTCGGCGATCGTGCCGATGGCGATGTTCATGCTGGTCATCGGCACCATGTGGGGTCCGGTGGTGCGCGGGACCGGACGCGTGGCCGCGGTGCGGCGACGACGGCTGGCCCAGGTCGTCACGCTCGCGGCGGGTGTCGTGGCGCTGGCGATGACCTACCTGTTCCCGAACGCGCTGGTACGCCTGTCGCTGATCTCCTACGAGGGGATGGCGCAACTGCTGCCGGTGGTGCTGCTGGCACTGTTCTGGCGGCGGATGCCGGTGTCCGCGGCGCTGGCCGGGCTCGCCGCCGGGCTGGCGGTGGACGTGGCCCTCGTGGCGAGCGGGCACGATCCGTTCGGCGGTGTCAACGCCGGGGTGGTCGCGCTCGCGGTGAACCTGCTGGTCGTTACGGTGATCACCCGGCTGCGCCCGGCCGAGACCCCGCAGGGGAGGCTGGCGCAACCGGAGCCCGTTCCCGGGTCGGTCGCGGGGACGACCGAACGTAGGTAGGACGATGGTCCGGCGGGTACGGCTGCCGGGCAGGAGAGTGGGGACGTGAACTCCGATATCGCGGGTGAGCCCGCCGACGCGACGGCGGCGCAGCTCGTCGAGGCCTACCGATCCGGGACGCTGTCCCCGTCCGAGGCGCTCGAGTCGGTGCTGGCGCGCATCGCCGACTGCGAGCCGAGGCTGCGCGCGACCTACGCCCGGGACCCGGACGGTGCCCGCACGGCTGCCGCGGAGGCGACGGAGCGGTGGCGCCGTGGCGAGCCGCTCGGGCCCGTCGACGGTGTCCCGGTGACGCTCAAGGAGAACATCGCCACCCGCGGCGTCCCGGTGCCGTCCGGGACCGCGGCCACCGAGCTCGTCCCGGCGCCGCGTGACGCCCCGGCCGCGGCCCGGCTGCGCGAGGGCGGCGCGGTGATCACGACGAAGACGACCATGCCGGACTTCGGGATGCTCGGGTCGTCGGTGTCGAGCTTCCACCCGCGCACGGCGAACCCGTGGAACGAACGGCGCACGCCCGGCGGATCGTCGTCCGGAGCCGGGGCGGCCGCCGCTGCCGGCTACGGACCGCTGCACCTGGGCACCGACATCGGTGGCTCGGTCCGCCAGCCCGCGCACTGCTGCGGGCTGGTCGGGCTCAAACCGAGCAACGGCCGGATCCCGGTCGTGCCGCCCTATTACGGGCGCGCGATCGGGCCGCTGACCAGGACCGTCGAGGACGCCACGCTGCTGAGGCGGGGGGTGTCCGCGCCGGATGCCCGCGACCACACCTCGCTGCCGCCCGCGGACCTGGACTTCGACGCCGTCGCCCGGGCCGACGAGTCCCGGCTGCGCGGGGTGCGGATCGGGGTGATGACCGAGTGCGGTGTGGGGTTCGCCGTGGAGCCGGACATCGCGGCCGCGGTGGACGCCGCCGCCCGCCGGTTCGCCGCCGCGGGCGCGATCGTCGAGCCGGTCGGCCCACTGCTGCACCGGGAGATGCTCGACGGGCTGGACCGGTTCTGGCGGGCCCGTGCCTGGGCCGACGTCTCGGCACTGCCGCCGGCGCGGGCGGAGAAGGTGCTGCCGGAGATCCTGCGCTGGGC
Source organism: Pseudonocardia sp. (assembly GCA_030451825.1). Classification (GTDB taxonomy): domain Bacteria; phylum Actinomycetota; class Actinomycetes; order Mycobacteriales; family Pseudonocardiaceae; genus Pseudonocardia. The sequence goes on from JAKDNL010000201.1 coordinate 2,831, forward strand.
CCGCAGCGGGCAGGAACTGACCGGGGAGCAGGTGTTCCACGGCTTCAGCCAGATGGACGCGATGGCCCGCGCCGCGGCGACGATGTGGTGCAGCGTCGACTACCTGCTCACGCCGACCGCGCCGATCCCGGCCTTCGGCGTCGAGCAGGCGTTCTCCTCCGACGACGGGGAGCGGCCGTTCGAGCACATCGGCTTCACCGTGCCGTTCAACATGTCCGGCCAGCCGGCCGTGTCGGTGAACTGCGGCTGGACCGGCGACGGGCTCCCGATCGGGCTGCAGATCGTCGGCCCGCGCTTCGACGACGTCGGCATCCTGGCCCTGGCCCGGCTGCACGAGCTGATGTCCCCGCCGCCGCGCCCCTGGCCGACGTTCTCGGTGCCGTGATCACCAGGATCGGGACATCGGGTGCACCGGTGCTCCGCATGTCCCGATCGCGGTGACCTTCGACGTCAGCGGGGTGGCCCGGCGCGTCCCGGAACGGGTGTGAGGTGCCGGCCGGTAGCCTCCGGGCTCGAACCGTTGTTCGCAGGGAGGGGTACGTGTGCGGGTGCTCGGGGTCGACCCGGGGCTGACCCGGTGCGGGATCGGGGTCGTCCAGGCGGGGCCCGGACGGACCGTGACCTGCGTCGACGTCGGCGTCGTCCGCAGCACGTCGGACATGCCGCTGGAACGCCGGCTGCTCGGCGTCGCGGAGGAGGTGGGGCGCTGGGTGGCCCGTCACCGCCCGGACGTCGTCGCCGTGGAGCGGGTGTTCAGTCAGCACAACGTGCGCACTGTGATGGGCACCGCACAGGCCAGCGGCGTGGTAGCGCTGGTCGCGGCGCAGGCCGGGCTGCCGGTCGCGTTCCACACCCCGAGCGAGGTCAAGGCCGCCGTGACCGGCGAGGGCCGGGCGGGCAAGGAGCAGGTCGCGGCCATGGTGACGAAGCTGCTCGGGCTCGCCGAGGCACCACGCCCGGCGGACGCGGCGGACGCGCTCGCACTGGCCATCTGCCACTGCTGGCGAGCGCCCATGCTCGACCGGATGGCCGAGGCCAAGGCGCGCGCCGACGAGATGGCGAAGATCCACAAGGCCCGGCTGGCGGAGGCCGCCCGGTCGCGGGCGCCGGTGTCGTACCCGAGCGGTAGCGTGCGCGGTCGAACGGGCGTTCGTGACATCACGACGCCGAGGAACGGACGAGAGCAGTGATTCACCGATGATCCATTCGGTCCGCGGGACGGTGCTGGAGATCGGGCTCGACCACGCGGTGGTCGAGGTCGGCGGCGTCGGGCTCGCCGTCTACGCCACGCCGAACACGCTGGCAGGGCTGCGCCGCGGGGAACAGGCCCGCCTGGCGACGCTGCTGATCGTGCGCGAGGAGTCGCTGACCCTGTTCGGGTTCGCCGACGCCGAGGAGCGCGAGCTGTTCACGCTGCTGCAGACGGTGTCCGGGATCGGCCCCCGGCTGGCGCTGGCCACGATCGCGGTGCTGGAGCCGGACACGCTGCGCCGCGCCCTGGCCGACGGCGACCTGGCCACCCTGACCCGGATCCCCGGCGTCGGCCGCAAGAGCGCCGAACGCCTGGTGCTCGAACTGCGGGACAAGGTCACCGCGCCGGCGCCGGTCGCCGCGGGCGGGATCGCGGCCGCGCCCACGCCGGTGCTCGGGCAGCGGGAGCAGGTGGTGGAGGCGCTCGTCGGGCTCGGGTTCACCGCCCGACCGGCCGAGCAGGCCGTGGACGCGGTGCTGGCCGCCACGCCGGACGTCGACGCGGCGGGGCTGCTGAGGACCGCGCTGTCGTCCCTGGGACGCTCGAGGTGATCCCGGCGAGGCGGCAGGCGAGTGCGCCGGGAGCGACGCCGTGACCGGGGGTGAGGACGTGGCCGAGGACGAGCTGCGCGGGGACGAACTCCGCGAGGTCGACCCGGAACCGCACCCCGACGACAGCGACGTCGACGTGTCCCTGCGCCCGCGGGTGCTCACCGAGTTCATCGGCCAGCCCCGCGTGCGCGAGCAGCTCGAGCTCGTCCTGGAGGGGGCGCGCCGGCGTGGCGACCCGCCGGACCACATCCTGCTCTCCGGCCCACCCGGCCTGGGCAAGACCAGCCTGGCGATGATCGTCGCGGCCGAGCTGGGGGTGGCGGTCCGGCTGACCTCGGGCCCGGCATTGGAACGCGCCGGCGACCTGGCCGCGATGCTGTCCAACCTGGTGCCGGGAGACGTGCTGTTCATCGACGAGATCCACCGCATCGCCCGTCCGGCCGAGGAGATGCTCTACCTGGCGATGGAGGACTTCCGGGTCGACGTGATCGTCGGCAAGGGGCCCGGCGCCACCTCGATCCCGCTCGACGTCGCCCCGTTCACGCTGGTCGGGGCCACCACGCGGGCCGGATCGCTGACCGGTCCGCTGCGCGACCGGTTCGGCTTCACCGCGCACATGGAGTTCTACGACCCCGACGAGCTGGAGCTGGTGCTGCGGCGCGCGGCCCAGATCCTGCAGATCGACCTGCGCGCCGACGGCGCCGAGGAGATCGCCGGCCGCTCCCGGGGCACGCCGCGGATCGCCAACCGGCTGCTGCGCCGGGTCCGGGACTTCGCCGAAGTCCGGGCGGACGGCGTCATCCGCCGTGACGTGGCCCGGGACGCGCTGGCGGTCTACGACGTCGACGAGCTCGGCCTGGACCGCCTGGACCGGGCCGTGCTCAGTGCGCTGGTGCGCAGTTTCCGGGGCGGGCCGGTGGGAATCTCGACACTCGCCGTCGCGGTGGGTGAGGAGGCCGGTACGGTCGAGGAGGTCTGCGAGCCCTACCTGGTGCGGGCCGGAATGCTGGCCCGCACCCCGCGCGGTCGTGTCGCGACCCCAGCGGCGTGGAGCCACCTCGGCCTCACACCGCCGGCCGACGGCCCCGCCGGTACGCAAGCCCCGGCGCTGTTCTGACCGGTGACGTCACCGGCGTCCGAATGGCGGTAGCGGGGGAGGGGCCCGCGGTGAACGCAGGGTCCCGGCTGGCACACTCGGGGCCTCGACGAGAGACGGAGACTCCGGAGACATGCCACAAACCTCGATCATGTCGTTGCTGCCCTTCCTTATCATCCTGCTGCTGTTCGTGCCGTTGTTCCTCAACGGTCGCAAGCAGAAGCGGCAGGTGGCCCAGACGCAGGCGATGCAGTCCGCGCTGGAGGCCGGCGACGTCGTCATCACGACGTCCGGCCTGCGCGGCACAATCACCGATGACTCCTACGAGGACACCATCGATCTCGAGATCGCCGAGGGTGTCGTGACGACCTGGCTGCGGGCCGCGGTCCGCGAGAAGGTCGACCCGGACGCCGGCCACGGTGCCGTCGCCGTCGACGAGGACCCCGGGACCGTCACCGGCTCGGACGACGAGGCGACCCCGTCGTCGTCCGAGTCGCCGAAGGCCACCCCCTCGGAGAGCAAGCCGATCATCCACTGAGCCGAGCCGAGCGGAGCTCGGTGGAGCGCACGCCGACGACGGACGACCCGTCTCCGGGCCTGTCCGTCGTCGGACATGCCCGGGTCGGCCGGAGACCCATCAGGAGAGCAGGAACGTGGCTTCGTCCCCGGGGCAGCAGATCAGCCCCTGGCGGTATCTGACGGCATTCGTCGGGATCGTCGTGATCCTCTACACGCTGGTGCTGTTCACCGGTGGCGGGAACCTCGCGCCCAAGCTGGGTATCGACCTGCAGGGCGGCACCCGGGTGACGCTCACCGCGCGCACGGAGAGCGGGGCCGTCCCGCCGCGGGACCAGCTCGTCCAGGCGCAGCAGATCATCGAGCAGCGCGTGAACGGGCTGGGAGTCAGCGGCGCCGAGGTCGTCCTGGACGGCAGCAACCTGACGATCACGGTGCCCGGCGACGGCGGTGAGCAGGCCCGTTCGCTGGGCCAGACCGCCCAGCTGCGGTTCCGCGAGGTGATCGGCGGGCCGATCCCGGCCAACACCGGCGCGGCGGCGCCGGGCCAGCCCGCGCAGCCGGGTCAGGAGGGTCAGGACACCACCGGCCAGGCCCCGGCCGCTCCGGCTCCCGCGTCACCGGACACCGGGCAGGGCACGACGCCGCAGGGGATGGGCGAATCCCGTGACGTCGCTCCGGTGTCGTACTCGACGCCGATGCAGGACCCGCCGCCACCGCCACCCGGTGGCGACACCGATTCGCCCGGCACCTCGTCACCCGCGGACCCGCGTCTGGCCGCGGAGGTCGCGCAGCTGCGCCAGACCCGGCAGAGCACCGACCCGGCCGTGCAGCAGCAAGCAGCACTGGCGCTGGACTGCACCGCGCCGGACCCGCTGCAGGGCTACGACGATCCGTCGAAGCCGCTGGTCGCGTGCAGCGAGGACAAGACACAGAAGTACCTGCTCGGGCCCACGTTCCTGGAGGGCACGCAGATCGAGTCGGCGCAGGCCCAGCAGAGCCAGAACGGCGCCGGGTACGTCATCAGCCTGACGTTCAAGCCCGAGGGCGCCGAAGCCTGGGGCGAGTACACCGCCGCGAACGTCGGCAAGTCGACGGCGTTCGTCCTCGACGGTGCAGTGGTCTCCGCCCCGAAGATCAACCAGGCGATCTACGGGCCGACCGAGATCTCCGGGCAGTTCAACCAGGAACGTGCCCAGGACCTCGCCGGTACCCTGCGCTACGGCTCGCTGCCGCTCTCGTTCGACTCCGGCGAGGCACAGACCGTGTCCGCGACCCTGGGCCTGGCCTCGCTGGAGGCCGGCCTGATCGCCGGCGCGATCGGCCTGGCCCTGGTGTTCGTCTACTGCCTGCTCTACTACCGCTTGCTGGGCGTGTTGACGATCCTCTCGCTGGCCCTGTCCGGGCTGGTCGTCTACGCGGTGCTGATCCTGCTCGGGCGGTGGATCGGGTTCACGCTCGACCTGGCCGGGGTGGCCGGCTTCATCATCGCCATCGGCATCACCGCGGACTCGTTCGTGATCTTCTTCGAACGGCTCAAGGACGAGATGCGGGAGGGCAGATCGTTCCGGGCCTCGGTGCCGCGCAGCTGGGAACGGGCGCGGCGCACGATTCTCACCGCGGACGCGGTCAGCTTCCTGGCCGCCGCGGTGCTCTACATCCTGGCCGTCGGCCAGGTGCGCGGCTTCGCGTTCACGCTCGGCATGTCGACGGTGCTGGACCTGATCGTGGTGTTCCTGGTGACCCACCCGCTGGTGGTCCTGGTGTCGAAGTCGAAGAAGCTCGGCAAACCCGGACTGTCCGGGCTCGGGGCGGTCGCCAAGATCGGTGCGCGGCACCGGCAGGCCAACGCCGACGCCAAGACGGCGAAGGGAGCGCGGGCATGAGCGCGAACGGAACGGTCGAGCGCACGACTGCCTGGACCCGGCTGACCACCGGTACCGGCAACCTCGACGTCGTCGGGCGCCGGAAGATCTGGTACGTCCTGTTCGCTGTGCTGATCGTCATCAGCGTGCTGTCCATCGGGATCCGCGGCTTCAACCTGGGCATCGACTTCACCGGCGGCTCGCAGATCCAGATGCCGGCCACCGGCGCGAGCGGGCAGTTCAACGAGCAGCAGGTCAGCGACATCTACACCCGGTCGGTCGGCATGGACCCGGTGTCGGTGCAGTCGGTCGGGTCCGGTGACTCCACCTCGATCCTGATCCGGTCGGAGCCCCTGGCCCCGCAGCAGCTCGTGCCGCTGCAGGAAGCCCTGTTCGCGCAGCTGCAGCCCCTCGACGGACAGGGTCAGCCGAATCCGGCGGTGATCAGCGACTCGGCCGTGAGCGGCACCTGGGGCGGCGAGATCACCACCCAGGCACTGATCGCGCTGCTCGTGTTCATCGTGCTGGTCACGCTGTTCCTGGCGTTGTACTTCGAGCGCGCGATGGCGTTGGCGGCACTCGTCGCGCTGGTGCACGACATCGTCGTCACGGCCGGGATCTACTCGCTGATCGGGCTCGAGGTCACCCCGTCGACGGTGATCGGTCTGCTGACGATCCTGGGCTTCTCGCTCTACGACACGGTCGTGGTGTTCGACAAGGTCCGGGAGAACACCCGTGGACTGCTCAAACTCACCCGCCGCACCTATCCGGAAGCGGCGAACCTGGCGTTGAACCAGACGCTGATGCGGTCGCTGAACACCTCGGTGATCGCGATCCTGCCGGTGCTGGGGCTGCTGGTGATCGGCGTCGGGGTGCTCGGCGTCGGGACGCTGGCCGACCTCGCGCTGGTGCAGCTGATCGGCATGATCTGCGGCGTCGTCTCGTCGCTGTTGCTGGCCACGCCGCTGCTGGTGGACATCAAGATGCGGGACCGCCGGTTCGTCCAGCAGGCCGAGCGGGTCGCGGCGCGGCGTCGCCGGTCCGCGGCGGTCCGTTCCGGGGAGATCGACCCGGAGGACGCGGAGCCGGAGACCGCCGAACTGGCCACCACCGGTGCCGGTTCCCCGGCCCAGCGGGCCTCGGCGGCGGCGAGCTCGCCGCGCCCGGGCGCCCGGCCGTCGCGTCCCACCGGCAAGGCCGGTCGCGCGGCCGGCGGGAGGCGTCGCCGGTGACGGCGACGCCCGGAATCCGCCCGGCCGTCGCCGCGAGCGACGTCGACTCCGGGGTCGACCTGGACCGGGTCGCGGGCCTGGTCCGCACCGTGCCGGACTATCCGCAACCCGGTGTGCTGTTCCGCGACATCACCCCGGTCCTGGCCGACGGCGAGGCGTTCGCGGTGGTGACGACGGAGCTGGCGGCGCTGGCCGGTGAGGCGGACCTGATCGTCGGCGTCGAGGCCCGCGGGTTCCTGCTGGGCGGTGCCGTCGCGCTGGTCGCCGGCGTCGGGACGGTGCCGGTCCGCAAGGCCGGCAAGCTGCCCGCCGTCGCCGCCACCCGGACCTACGACCTCGAGTACGGCACCGCGACGCTCGAACTGGCCGCGGGCACCGTCGTCCCCGGCACCCGCGTCTACCTCGTCGACGACGTGCTGGCCACCGGCGGTACGGCCGCCGCGGCGTGCGCGCTGCTCACCGACGTCGGCGCGGAGGTCGTCGGATTCGGTGCGCTGCTCGAGCTGGCGGCGTTGGGTGGTCGGTCGAAGCTCGGCGACGTGCGGGTGGACGCGCTGCTGATCGGCTGAGCGGAGCTTGCGGAGCGAACATCGGCGCTGAGCGGAGCTTGCGGAGCGAACATCGGCGCTGAGCGGAGCTTGCGGAGCGAACATCGGCGCTAAAGGCGACACCCGGCCGCAGGCGAACCGCCGTCGAACGCGGCTGGTCACCGGAATGAACTCCTGACTCGGCGCAGCGTGGCAGGGGGACTACCCTGGTCGAGGTGCAGGTGATCCCGATGACGAGCCTCTCGGTCGGCCGGGCGGTCCGGTGACGGACCTCGACCAGACCGGCGCCGTCCCCGCGACGGCCGGAGGCCCCGGGGACGACAGTCCCGCTCGCCCGTCCGCGACGCGGAGGGTGCGGGCCCGGATCGCGCGGCGGATGACCCCGCAGCGGGTCGCGATCGTCAAGCCGGTCCTGGAGCCGCTGGCCGCGGTGCACCGTGCCCTGCACCCGAAGGCCGACCTGCTGCTGCTGCAGCGCGCCTACGACGTCGCCGAGGAGAAGCACGAGGGGCAGACCCGCAAGTCCGGCGACCCCTACATCACCCATCCGCTCTCGGTCGCCACGATCCTGGCCGAGCTCGGGATGGACACCACCACGCTGGTCGCGGCGCTGCTGCACGACACCGTGGAGGACACCGACTACTCGCTGGAGCGGCTGCGCGCCGAGTTCGGCGACGAGGTCGCGCACCTGGTCGACGGCGTCACCAAGCTGGACAAGGTGGAGTTCGGCAACTCCGCGGAGGCCGAGACGATCCGCAAGATGGTCGTGGCGATGGCCCGTGACCCGCGGGTGCTGGTGATCAAGCTGTCGGACCGTCTGCACAACATGCGCACGATGCGGTTCCTGCGCCCGGAGAAGCAGGCCAAGAAGGCCG
>JAKDNL010000829.1 GCA_030451825.1 Pseudonocardia sp.
CCCGGCCACCGAACCAGCTCGCGAATGCTCCCGGCTCCTGCGGGTCCGTCCACACCGGTGGCGGGACGGGTCGCTCCCGACCACCCAGGTCAAGCACCGCTGGTTCGTCACCCCGCAGCAAGTCCCACGGATCGAGTCTGGCGCTCCGCTCCAGTCCACATGTGAGGATGGCTTCCAGCGTGGCGATTCGGTCTGCGATCTCGTCGTTGAGCTGCTGAGCCCGCGCCTTGCCCGCCGCGGTCTCGGCCGCCTTCTGCTCGCGCTCTGCTTCCTTCCGGGCGGCGACCTCGGCGCGGGCCTGACGTTCCCTCTCTCGGACCTGCTGCCGCATCCACTTCTCATGGTCGTACCGCCCCTGGCTCCGAGCCACCACCACTCCCCGAGGTCGTCAGCGTCACCTCAACGCTAGATCGGCGAGTTGCCAGGAACCGAGCCTCCGTTGGAGTGAACACACCGCAACCCACAGCGTCATCACTCATCGCCGTACTTGCAGGAGCGATCTGACCGGAGAACAAGCCAGTAGGACGGCAGCACGACATCGGTATCGCACCGCCGGGCGGTGGTCGGCGGTGCAACGGTCGAAGAACGTCACCGGGCTCAGCCTCGGGCGAGGAGCTTTCGTGTCTCACTCGAGACGATCACCGTTTTGGGCCGGCCTCTTCGCGCTCACGCGTCCAGCGGCGCTTCTCGGTGTCCCAGGTGCCGCTGCTGATCCGCCCGTCGAGCACCGGTTCCAGCAGTTGGATGGCCACGGCGTGAGAAGCCGCGACGTCGGTGGGCAGGCCGACGGCGGCAGCGAGGTCTCGGAACGGCAGGCTCCACTCGGCTGGTGGCGTGGGCACTGCCTGCGGGAGCGGGTGCGTTCCGCGCGTGGTGAAGGTCGTCTCGATCGCGTCGTGGAGAGCACCGGCGTCGAGGGACGCGAGGTCGGCGATGAGCACGATGTCAACGAGGTCCTTGGTCCGGCTGCTGCGACGGTCACCTTCGTAGGTACGGGTGTAGGCGTGCAGCTTCTCGGCGATCTGACGCTCCAGACGAACCGCCGGCACCTGTACCGGTGCCAGGTCGGCGAAGCCGAGCAGGTCCGCCGTCGTGAGGGTGTCGAAGGCAATGATCGGCTCCGCCCGCACGGCGATGTCGAGGGGGAACGTCTCGAACTCACGCCCGGCCAGCGACACCGACACGAGGAAACGCTGGCTGCCCTCCAGCCGATCAGCGGGGTGCGCCCGGCGCTCGACCCGGAAGGTGAAGTAGTCGCCCATGTCATGATCGGCGGCGTCGAGCAGCGTGTCGAGCAGTTCCTCGTCGGCCTCACCCCAGTCGAGGTCGATGTCCTTGGTGGTGCGGGCGCTGCCCCGCAGGCGCAGATCGAGTGCGTAGCCACCCTTGAGCAGCCACCGGTCCGGCGCGATCGCGGCCAGCCGCGCGAGCAGCCGGTCGAACGCGATGCGCTTGCGGTTGCGCGCCAGCCGGGCCCCGTCACCGGCCGCGTCGTGCTTGAGCCGCTGCTCGAGCGCCTGCCGAAACGAGGCGGCGTCGGCATACCTCATCGCGCAGCTCCCACCAGAACATCCTCGAGGAAACTGCGCACTCGCTCCGAGCGCGGAGCCGCCGCCTGCCGCAGCCGCCGCGGAGTGAGCAAGCCCCGCTGCAGCGCCTGACGCACGGCGAGCTCGACCTGCTCCGGCTGGGTGCCCGCCTGCAGCGCGTCGACGATGCTGCGCGCCGGTGTCGTGGTCGGTAGCCCGCGCAGCTGCTGGATCTCGGACGGCCCAGGTGGAGTCTCCGCAGTGTGCAGCCGCACACCGCGGCGGGCTCGTTGCCCCCGCTTCGCCCGCGGCAGCGACAGATGCACCGCGCCGGGGATCACATCGGACAGCCCCTGCAGATCCAGCGCGCTCTCGTGCGAGACGACCGCTCCCACCTCCCGTAGCGGGAGCCAGGCCGCCATCACGTGCTCGTGCTCGCTGGTCGGAAAGTGTCGCAACCGGTACAGACCACGCCGCACCCGCACATACCGCCCACCCTCTCGGGCGTGGTGAGCCAGCGTGCTCCGATCCATCCCCGCCGCCAACGCCTGCGCCGTACTGAAGTACCCCGCCTGCGACTCAGCGACGAGGTAGAGACGCTCGTGGTCTACCGCGTCCGACACAAGTAGCATCCTAACCCACGAACGTCGGACACGCCCTCGATCGGTCGACGCCATGGAATCACTCATGGTGCGAGATCCTGATAACCAGAGTGACACCAGTCGAAGGTCACGGCTCTGCCCGCGACGTCTCCGC
>JAKDNL010000830.1 GCA_030451825.1 Pseudonocardia sp.
GGGTGCTCGACGCGGTCGCCACTCATAGCCCGCAGGCGCACCTCCGCGTCTTGCGCACCCCAGCCCAGGTGCGCCGCTTCCTCGTCACCGCCTCGACCGCCACGTCGTGATAATTCAACCCCCACGTCTGCCCACGAACTGCGGAACCCGGGTTGATCACGCCGTTCCGGTCACCGATCCCTCTACGGGACGGATCAGCGGCTCGACGCCGGATACCCGGGTCGGCGCTGGTCAGCGTGTGTGGGCGTCGCGCCAGGCTTGGTGGATCTCGGGGCGGAGCCGTCCGCGATCTGGGACGGTGATCCCGTTGGCGCGGGCCCAGGCGCGGACCTCGGCCGTGGGCGGCGCGGCGGTGGCGTCCTGGCCAGTGACCGGTTCGGCAGGCGTCTGGGCGGCGAGGCCGATCCGGTGCAGCGCTGCCGTCTCGGACTCGGCCCAGGTGTGCGCGGCGGCGAGGTAGCGGTAGGTCCATTCCTCGGCGAGCTTGCGGGTCTCACAGAACACGATGGGGATGGTCGGGTAGCGGATCTGCAGCTCGGCCAGGCCGTCGGCGACGGTCGCGGGTCGTACCCGGTCGAGGGTGAAGACCTGCGAGTAGCGGTCCTCGACCACGACGGCGGCGCGGGGCAGTGTGGCCAGCTCGCCCAGGGCGAACCGGAGTCGACCGCTGGTCAGGCTGGAGACTAGGTCGGCCAGGGACTTGCGTTCGACCGCGGCGACGGTCGTCCCGTCCAGGGTGACCGCGTAGTCGCCGCACGACAGGCCGCGGCGCACGGTGGTGACCTGCTGGCCGGCGAACTTGTAGGGGTAGCGCTCGTGGGCGTCGACCACGATCTCCAGCTCGACGACGCCGGCGGCTCGGGCGGTGGGCAGGCGCACGTCGGGTCGGGCCTGTTTGCGGGTGCGGGGTGACTGCCAGAACACCATCTCGCGGCCGCGGCCGCGGGTGAACACGATCTGGGAGCGGTGCTCGCGGCCGCGGTCGGCGACCACGTCGATCGCGGCGCCGCGCCGGGCGCAGGTCTTGAGCGGGATCCGCTCGACGATCTCGGGGTGGTCGGGCCACTCGGTCACCGCGACGGGGTGGCAGTACAGGGCGCTGGTTCGTGGCCAGGTGTCCTTCGTGCGGAACACCAGCCCGTGGGCGCCGATCGGGACGTGCAGCAGGAAGGGCAACGTGCTGTCGTGGTCGGGGTTGCGCGCGATCAACAGCTCCATCACACGGTCGCTTCCCGCGCGGGAGCGGCGGTGAGGTCGAGGCGGGTGTTCATGTCGAGCCGGAACCGGCCGTAGGGGTTGATGTGGGTCCAGAACAGCGGGCTCAGCCCGCGGCGCTCGTCGGCACCCATCCGGTCGTGGAACGCCGGGGTCTCCAAGACGGTCTGTACGAGCAGGGTGTTGACGTGCACCAACGCCGACTGGAGGAGGTGCAGGGCGAGCATTGAGGTCTCGGCGTGCTCGCGGTCGGGGCCGGTGAGGTCGCCGTCCTTGCCGTAGAAGATCACGGTGTTGCCCGAGTTCCAGTTCTCCACGACCTGCAGCCCGCCGTGGACCTCGCGGCGCAGCTCGGAGTTGGCGAGGTAGTCGCAGGCGAAGATGGTGCGCCGAGCTCTTCCAGGGCAGCGTAGGTGGGGTGCTTGGGGCCGCCGCGTGTGAACCGGCGCAGCACCTGCTCGGACTCCGCGGTCCCCAGCCGTAGCGCGGTGGCGTAGCGGATCATCTGGTCGTACTGCTGGGCGATCAGTTCCCAGCGGATCGGGCGGGTCAGCACCGGACCGAGCGCGGCGTGCTGCTGCTGGTCATCGGGCCGGTACAACCTGATCGAGCCGATGTTCTTCACCGCCACGTGGGGCGCCATCCAGGCCCGGCACGTCGACGCCTCGTACTCGGCCAGCACCTCGAGCTTGTACCTCGCCGTGTACGTGCGGCGTGTGGCCCGCTCGGCGACCTGGGGATCAGGTAGCTCCTCCACCCCAACAGCGTGCGCGACAGGCACACCTTGCACAGCAGTCGACATCGAAACCTCACTCCGTTGCTCACCCTCGACTCGGTATTCAGTACCGCTGGAGGCGTCTCAAGCAAGGTTGACAGAGAGGGCACTGGCGAGCCGGGCTACGCGTTCAGCCAGACCTGCACACCGACGAGTACCGCGAGCAGCAACACACCACGGAGCATTCCGCGTGCTGCGTCGAGCGGGAGTGCGCCGAAGAGCCCGGTGTCGACGAGCGCACCGGCGAAGTCCGGCGGAGGCCGGGTCGCGAACCGCCACACGAGCGCGGTCG
>JAKDNL010000831.1 GCA_030451825.1 Pseudonocardia sp.
GGCCGGGATCGCGCTGTCCACGGTGGAGGACTTCGCGGCCGGACGGCGTCCGGGCGACGTGGTGGTGGATCCGAACCTCGGCGCGGACGCCCACCCCCGGCCCGACGACGGCTCCCCCGTCCTTCTGCGGGGCCCGTACTACGCACCGCTGCGCGTCGCCGCCCGACGCGCCCGGGAAGCGCGGGACGCGTCCCGGCACGCCGGGGCCGTGACGGCGCCGGTGGCCGCGAGCACGCCATCGGGGTCAGCCGGCGCGGAACGAGCACCGATGCCGGGTCCCGCCGACCGGGGTGACGGACCGCGCGTCCTGGTGGTGATGGGCGGCACCGACGCCGCGGGGCTGCTGCCCGCCGTCGTCCGGGCGCTGCACGCGACCGGCGCACCCGCCGACGTCGACGTGGTGGTGCCGTCCGGCCGGGACCTCGACCTCCCGGCCGCCGACGGCCCCGCCGGCTTCCGGGCGATCGCACCGCTGTCCGACCTGCCCGCCGCGATGGCCCGGGCCGACCTGGTCATCAGCGCCGCCGGGACGACGGTGTGGGAGCTGTGCTGCGTCGGCGTCCCGATGGCGCTGGTCCGGGCCGCGGACAACCAGATCGAGGGCTACCGCGCCGTCGTCGAGGCTGGCGCCGGGCTCGGGCTGGGCGGACCCGACGAGGTCGCCGACACCGCGGCCGCCGCGGCCAGGCTGGTGCCCCTGCTCACCGATCCCGGTACCCGCGCCGCGTTCGCCGCCCTCGCCCGGACCGTCGTCGACGGGCGGGGCGCGGGGCGGATCGTCGAGGCCGTGGTCGCGGCCGTCGCGGCCGGTGATCGCCGTGATCGGGCCGCCGGGGGCACCGGTGCTCCCGGTGTCCCGATCACCGCGCGGGTAGCGACCGAGGCGGACGCCGACCTGCTGCTGGCCTGGCGCAACGACCCGGAGACCCGCCGGTGGTCGCGGACCTCGGAGGAGGTCCGCCCGCAGGAGCACCGCGCCTGGCTCCGCAGCTCCCTGGGCCGACCCGACCGGCTGCTGCTTCTCGTCTCCGACGCCGCGGGCCCGATCGGCACCGTGCGCTGGGACCGCGAGGACGACGGGTGGGAGGTCTCGGTCACCGTCGCCCCGGACCGCCGGGGATCGGGGCTGGCCGGGCCCCTGCTGACCGCCGGGGAACGGGCGCTGCGGGAACGCACCGGCCCCGGCACCCCGGTGATCGCGGTCGTGCACGCCGACAACGCGGCGTCCGCGCGCCTGTTCGCCCGAGCCGGCTACGTCCCGTCCGGCGCACCGGACGCGGACGGTTTCGCCGCCCACCGCCGTCGGCTGCCCTGATCCCGACGCCCCCTCGGCCGGGTGAACGTTCCTACGCCCCCGTCGGCCGGGTGAGATGACGTCCATGTCTCTCCCGCCCGGCCGGGAGAGCCACCAGCGTCATCTCACGCGACCTCGACCGGCGGCCCCGGGGCGGATCGACGCGGGTCACGCCGGTCACGGCATGCGCGTCGTCGGGTATCGGATCGCTAGCCTCGTCCCGTGTCCCGTTCCCGTCCCACGCTGCCCGCCGCGGACCTCGCCCGGATGGTCGTGTTCGCCGCGTTCATCGCCGTGCTCGGCCTGTTCCCCGGCTTCTACGTCGGCGCGTCCGGAGTCCCGATCGTGGTGCAGAACGTCGGGCCGGTACTGGCCGGTGCGGTGCTGGGCTGGCGTCGCGGGGTCGCCGCCGTGCTGCTGCTGCTGGCGCTGACCGCGATCGGGCTGCCGCTGCTCTCCGGCGGGCGCGGCGGGATCGCGCCGTTCGTCGGGCCCAGCGCCGGGTTCCTGTTCGGCTGGATCCTGGCGGCGCTGATCACCGGCCTGATCGTGTCGCGGTCCACCAGCCGGCGGTTGCCGGTGATGCTGCTGGCGTCGCTGGCCGGGATGGCGGGCGAGTACGTGATCGGCGTACCGGTGCTGGGCCTGGTCCTGGGCGACTTCCGCGCCGGCCTCGTGCAGTCGCTGGTGTTCGTGCCCGGCGACGTGTTCAAGCTGGTGCTGGCCGCGGTCGTCGCCGGGCTGGTACACCGGGCGCTGCCGGACCTGCTGCCGGTGCGGGGCGACCGAGTCCGGTGACCGCTCGCCCCCCGATCCTGCGCGACGCCGACCTGCCGCCCGGCCTGCTCGCGCGGGCGCACGGCGCGGCCGCTGAGCTGCGGGGACGCGGTGTCCGGGCCGGCGACCGGGTCGCGGTGGACGCCCGGCTCCCCGGTGGCACCGGGATGGCCTCCCCGGAGGCGACGCTGGCCTGG
>JAKDNL010000202.1 GCA_030451825.1 Pseudonocardia sp.
GGGCCCGCCCGCGGGGGGGGGGGGGGGCGCCTGGGGGGCCCGGTACGGGGGGGGGGGGGGGGGCGCCGCCGGATCCGGAGGCGTGGTCGTCACCAGGTGACCGGCAGCGAGTGCAACCCGTAGACGAAGTGGTAGGCGCGGAACGGCACGTCGGCCGCGTCGCCGGCCAGCGCGAGGTTCGGGAACCGGCGGAGCAGGGCCGGGAACGCCGTCTCCATCTCCATCCGGGCCAGTGGCGCGCCCAGGCAGTGGTGCACGCCGTGCCCGAACGCGACGTGTCCCGGTGCGCCGCGCCGCACGTCGAGCCGGTTCGGGTCCCGGGTCACCTCCGGGTCCCGGTTGGCCGCCGGCAGCGAGAGGATCACCAGCGAGTCCTTCGGGATCGCGGTGCCGCGGATCTCGACGTCGGTGGTGGTCGTGCGCGGGACGCCCGAGTGCACGATGGACAGGAAACGCAGCAGCTCCTCCACGGCCGGACGGGCGAGCTCCGGCTCGTCGCGCACGAGCGCGAGCTGCTCCGGGTCCTGCAGCAGGGCCAGCGTGCCGAGCCCGAGCATGTTCGACGTGGTCTCGTGCCCGGCGATGAGCAGCAGCCCGGCGATGCCGGTCAGCTCGTCGTGGGTCAGGTCGTCGCCGTGCTCGCGCACCAGCATTCCGAGGATGTCCTCGCCCGGGTCGGCCCGCGCGGAGTCCACCAGGTCGGACATGTAGGCGCGGTTCTCCCGGCCGACGGCGATCCGGTCCTGCGGCGACAGCGACATGTCGAGCAACCGGTTCGATCGGTCCTGGAACTCGGCCCGGTCGGCGTAGGGCACCCCGAGCAGCTCGCAGATCACCAGTGAGGGCACCGGCAGTGCGAACTGCGAGACCAGGTCGGCGGGCGGTCCGGCGGACTCCATGGCGTCCAGGTGCTCGTCGACGATCTCGACGATCCGCGGTTCCAGCCGGCGCATCCGCCGCAGCGTGAACTCCGGGGTCAGCATCCGGCGCAGCCGGGTGTGCTCCGGAGGGTCCAGCGCGAGGAGCTGTCCGGCACGCATCTGCGCGAGCTCGGACTCGCTGAACTGCGGGCCGTCCGGGCGGCGGAAGGCCATCTGGCCGGCGTTGGAGAAGCGCGCCCCGTCGCCGAGGACCTCCCGGACGTCCTCGTAGCGGGTGACCAGGAAGGCCTCCATACCGAACCCGGTACGGACCACCGGGATCTCGCCCTCGTCCCGGAAGCCGGTCAGGGTGGGGTTCGGGTCGAAGCGGTTCCGCTGCATGTGCAACGGCATCTGTGTGGCGTCCGGGCGTACCGGGGTCTCGGTCACGTCGGTCCTCCCCGTGGTGTGGTGGGTCGCTCTCGACGCTACCAGGAAGTGAAAGTGGACTATTGGTTATGGAAGCGACGTACCGTCTCCCGATGACCGTCTCCGCGGTGCCGTGCTGATCGCGCCCGAGGTCGCCCCCGAGGTCGCCCCCGAGGTCGTCGAGGCGCTCGACGCCGGGCGTCCGGTGCTCGCGCTGGAGTCGACGATCCTCACCCACGGCCTGCCGCGACCGCGCAACCTCGACGTCGCTCGCGACGCCGAGGGGCAGGTCAGGGCGGCCGGCGCGGTCCCGGCGACGATCGGGGTGCTCGACGGCGTCGCCCGGGTCGGGCTGGCCCGCGACGAGCTGGAGCGGCTGGCCTCGGACTCGGAGGTGGTCAAGCTCAGCACCCGGGACCTGCCGGTCGCCGCGGCCACCGGCGCGTCCGGCGGGACCACGGTGGCCGCGACCGCGCATCTCGCGCACCGGGCTGGGATCCGGGTGTTCTGCACCGGCGGGCTCGGCGGGGTGCACCGCGGCGCGTCCGAGACGTTCGACGAGTCCGCGGACCTGCCGGCGCTGGCGCGGCTGCCGATCGTCGTCGTCAGCGCCGGGGTGAAGTCGGTGCTCGACGTCCCGGCCACCCTGGAACGCCTGGAGACGCTCGGGATCCCGGTCCTCGGCTACCGCACGACGGCGTTCCCCGGCTTCTACGTCGCCGACTCCGGACACCGGATCACGCACGCCGTGCACGAGCCGGAGCAGGTCGCCGCCGTCCGTGCGGCCGCCGACGAGCTGGGCCTCGACGCCGCGGTGCTGGTCGCGAACCCGGTGCCCGAGCACGAGCAGCTGCCGCCCGACGTGCATGACGACGTCCTGGCCCGGGCCACCGCCGCCCTGGTCGAGCGGGGGATCGGTGGGCAGGACGCGACGCCGTTCCTGCTGGAGTTCATCCGGGACGCCACCGGCGGCGCGAGCCTGGAGGTCAACGTCGCGGTCTACCGCAACAACGTCGCACTCGGCGTCGCCATCGCCTCCGCGATCGCCGGTCGGTAGCCGCGGTGCCCGGTCGCGTGGTGTCGGTGCCGGGCGGTCCCGGGCGAGGTCGTCGGCGGCTCCGGACCGATCGCCGGTGCAGACTCGCGCGCATGGACGTGGACGTCGTGCACACCGCCGACCTCGGCCCGGACGGGCGGGCGGATCTGCACGGCCTGCTCGACCTCGCCTACGGCGACGACTTCACCGACGCCGACTGGGAGCACGCGCTGGGCGGCATGCACGCGCTGGCCCGCGACGGCGGCGCGCTGGTCGGGCACGCCGCGCTCGTCGCCCGCCGGCTGCTGCACGGCGGTCGGGCCCTGCGCGCCGGGTACGTCGAGGCTGTCGCCGTGCACCCGGCGCACCGGCGTCGGGGGGTCGCGGGTGCCGTGATGGACCCGGTGGAACGGCTCGCCCGCGGCGGCCACGAGGTGGGCGCACTCGGGTCCAGCGAGATGGCGCTGGCGTTCTACGCCGGGCGCGGCTGGCAGCTCTGGCGCGGGCCGTTGCACGCGCTCACCCCGTCCGGCATCGTGGAGACGCCCGACGAGCGCGGTGGCATCCACGTGCTGCCCACGGACGTCCCGCTCGACCTCGACGGCGACCTGACGTGCGACTGGCGCGACGGCGACGTGTGGTGAGCACCCCGCGCACCCGCGGTGTCCGGTTCGTCCACCGCGGGTTGGCCGCAACGAAGCCGGAGTGACCGGACGGGTTCACCGTGCCGTCGCCCCCGCGTCGCCCTCCGGCCATCGGGACACACTGTGCTGCACCGTGTGCGGCTGGCCGTCCTCGATCTCGCGGGTACCACGATGGCCGACGACGGACTGGTGCTCGACGCCGTCCGTACCGGGCTGCGCGCGGCCCGCGTGCGCGTCGACGGTCCGCGCTACCCGGCGCTGGACCGGCAGGCCCGGGCGACCATGGACCGGTCCACGATCACGGTGTTCGGTGAGCTGCTCGACGGCGACATGTACCGCGCCCGGCGCGCGAACGACGCGTTCGAGGAATCCGTCTGCGAGGCGGTGCGCCGCGGCCGGGTCCGGGAGGTGCCCGGCGCCGGCGCGGCGATGACGGCGATCCGCGAGGCCGGGCTCTCGGTCGCGCTGATCTGCGGGTTCGGCCCGGCCCTGCGGGACCGCCTGGTCGAGGCGCTGGACTGGGGCGAGCGGGTCGACGTCGTGCTCTCGCCGGCCGACGTCGCCGGTCAGGGGCTGCCCGACCCGGCCGTCGTGCACGCCGCGGCGCGGCTCTGCGACGTGCCGGCCGAACAGGTCGCCGTCGCCGGGGACAGCATCGCCGACATCGAGGGCGCCGTGCGCGCGGGGGCCGCGCTCGCGGTCGGGGTGCGGACCGGGGCGCACTCCGAGCCGCGGCTGCGCGCCGCCGGCGCCGACGCCGTCATCGACTCGGTCATCGACCTGCCCGCCCTGCTCGGCCTCCCGTCCTGACCCGCTACCCCCCGTGCGCGGATATCGTCGTCCGGACAGTGATTTCCGCGCACGAGGGCGTCAGCCCCGGGTCAGCCCAGGTCGAACACCTTGCGGGCGGTCTCGCCGAGGATGTTGCGCTTGGCGTGGTCGTCGAGGAACGGCAGCGCGGCGATCTTGCCGGGCACGTCGAAGTCCCAGTGCGGCCAGTCCGAGGAGTACATCAGCGTGTTCGGCGCGTCGATCGCGCGCAGCGTCGAGGACAGCAGCGCGTCGTCGGTCCACTCCATCGGCTGGGACGTGTAGTACATCTCGCGCATGTAGTGCGACGGCGGCTTGGTCAGCAGCGGGGCGTCGGACTGGCGCATGTAGTACTCGTGGTCCAGGCGCTGCATCATGAACGGCACCCAGGCCAGGCCGGACTCGATCCAGATGGTCTTCAGGCCCGGGAAGCGCTCCGGGATCCCGTTGATCACCCAGTTCGTCATATGGGTCATGTTGCAGGTCACGAAGCTCATCGAGTGCGCGGAGATGAACCGGTTCATCGTCGAGGTCATCGTGTCGGCCTGGTTGGGGCCGGCGTGGAAGCCGATCGGCAGTCCGCGCCGCTCCAGCTCGGCGTAGACCGGCATGTAGGCGTTGCGGTGCACGCCGGCGTGGCGCTGGCTGGTGACCAGGAACCCGATGACGCCCGGGTGGTCGCCGAACTCGCGGATCGTCTCCAGGCAGGCGTCCGGGTTCTCGAACGGCAGGCCGAGCATCGTCTTGATCCGCGGCTCGCGCGGCAGGACCTCCGCGGCGAACCAGCGGTTGTAGGCCGCCAGCAGCGCGGTCGCGACCTCCGGCTGCGGGTGCAGCCCGGTCTCGAGCATCGGCTGCGGGAACACGACCTGGACGTCGATGCTCATCGCGTTCATCGCCCGCTGCACGAGCGTGACGTCGCGGTGCGCGCCGGAGGTGGCGTCCGGCGTGTCCTCGGCCAGCGACGCCTGGTGCCGGATCCGCCCGGAGACGTCCTGCATGGTCAGGCCGGGGGAGTGGTTGTGCAGGGCGAGGCGCGCGGCGTTGGGCCAGTTGCGCATCATCTGCTCGGCGGTGTCGCGCATGACCGGCGAGTCCAGGTAGGTCAGGATCTCCGGCCAGGAGTCGAGCTCGACGTGGTGCGAGTCGACAT
Source organism: Pseudonocardia sp. (assembly GCA_030451825.1). Classification (GTDB taxonomy): domain Bacteria; phylum Actinomycetota; class Actinomycetes; order Mycobacteriales; family Pseudonocardiaceae; genus Pseudonocardia. The sequence goes on from JAKDNL010000202.1 coordinate 4,933, forward strand.
CGACGATGAAGTAGTCGTCGAGGCCGTAGCGCTCGGTGTCGCGGCGGGCGTTGGACAGGATCTCCCGGCTGTCCGTGCGGGTGGTGATCTCCTGGGTGGGGAGACGCCGGACGGCCGGGGTCGTCTCTACAGGGTCGACTGCGGTCACGATGTGCTCCTCGAGAACCAGAGGGCCAGGTCGAACGGGTTCAGGTCGTGCGCGCGCAATGCGGCGGTGGCCAGCACGACGGCGTCGGTCGGGGTCATGTCGGTGCCGGTGGGCGGCTGCGCGCCCTCCTCGGCGGCGACCGAGTACGCGCGTGCCGCAGTGGCGACCAGCCGTCGCGCGGTGTCCGGGGCCAGCCCGGCGATCGCGCCGTCGCCGAGGCCGGCGTCGATCTCGGCGGTGAGCTCGGTGACCAGGGCCTCGATCCGCGCCGCTCGCTCGGTATAGATGCGCGCTCCGCGGGCTTCGCGCTCGGTGTGACTGCGCGCCCCGCCGGCCGCTCGCTCAGACGGTGACACGGATCCGGCCCCCGCTCTCCTGTACCGGGAACGAGCGCAGCGCGTAGTCCGGACGGCCGGGGTGGTGGCCGGTCGTGACGTCGTACTCGAACCCGTGCCATGGGCAGACCACGTGCATCGAGCCCTCGTCGAAGACCAGGCCCTGGCTGCGCCGCGACTCGTCCAGCTTCTCGCGCACCCGGGGCACGATCCGGCCCTGGCACGCGGGCCCGCCCTGGTGGGCGCACACGTTCTCGTAGGCGCGCAGCCGGCCGCGGAACCGGAAGATTCCGACGGTCAGCGCCCGCCCCCCGACACCGATCTCGACGACCAACCGGCCGCGTTCGGCGATCTCCTCCGACCCGGCGACGTCGACGGCGCGCGGGCCTTCTGTGGTGGTGGTCACCGCTTCAGCGTGGGCCGCGATTAATCCCTTGTAAAGTTCACGTATATCGTGTTCTTCATGAGTCCAGCTCATGAATCGGACGCGGCCCCCGGGTTCTCGCTGCGCCAGCTGTCCTACTTCGTGGCGGTCGCCGAGGCCGGGACGTTCGCCGGTGCCGCGGGCCGGCTGCACGTGTCCGCGTCGGCGCTGTCGCTGGCCCTCGACGAGCTCGAACGCACCCTCGGGGTGCAGCTCACGGTGCGCCGCCGTGCGCACGGCGTCCGGCTGACCGCGGCCGGCACCGACACCCTGCGCCGCGCCCGCCGCCTGCTGCGCGACGCCGGTGAGCTGGCCGCGGCCACCGACGGGGCCGGCGGCGAGGTCGCGGGGACGATCCTGCTGGGCTGCTATCCGACGCTGGCCCCGGCCGAGCTGCCCGCACTGCTGGCCCGGTTCGCCGTCGCACACCCGCGGGCCCGGGTGGAGTTCGCCGAGGCCTCGCAGGACGTCCTGTCCCGGCGCCTGCTCGACGGGGAGCTGGACCTGGCGCTGCTCTACGACCACGGTCTCGACCCCGGCCTGGAGCTGAGCCCGCTCTCGTCGAACACGCCGTACCTGGTGCTGCCCGCCGGGCACCGGCTGGCCGATCGGCCGTCCGTGCACCTGGCCGAGGTCGCGGACGAGCCGATGGTGCTCTTCGACCTGCCGCCGGCGTCGGACCACCTGATGACGGTCTGCCGCGCGGCCCGGGTGTCGCCGCTGGTCGCGCACCGGACCGCGACCGTGGAGCTGACCCGGTCGCTGGTCGGGGCCGGGCTGGGCTACGCCGTCCTGGCCCAGCGGACCCCCGGCTCGCTCACGGCGGCCGGGGACCGCGTCGTCGCGGTCGACCTGGCCGACGACCCGGCGCCCCTGCGGATCGTGCTCGCCCGCGCCCGGACGGTCCACCCGAGCGCCACCGCCCGCGCGTTCGCCCGTATCGCGACCAGGGACGCCGATCCCGCCCCGTGAGGAGCGCCCACGGCCGGTGGGTCCCGCCCAGTAGGGCGGGAGGCGACCGAATGACGCACCATAGGTCCCGCATCGGGTCTGAGCAGCGACGGTGCGTCACTCACGATCCGCGCGCCGGTCCCGCCGGTCCCGGATCGGCGGGTCCCGGCTCAGTCGATCCTGGCCCGGCTGATCCCGGGTCCAGCCGGTCCCGCTCCACCGGTCCAGGGACTGAGTGACGCACTGTGGACGCGGATCCGCCGTGGAGCAGCAGCGGTGCGTCATTCGGATCGGATCCTCGGCGGGTCGATCAACGAGTGACGCACCGTGGCCCCGGATCCACCGTCGAGCAGCAACGCCGCGTCTCTCGCCCCCTGGTCCGCCGGGTCCGCCGGGTCCGCCGGCCCACCCGGTCGATCAACGAGTGACGCGTCATGGGTCCTGGTCCGGCGATCGACAGCGATGGTGCGTCATTCGGGTTCGGTCCGGTCCCCGGTGGGCGATCGACGGGTGACGCGAAATTCGCTGGCGCCCGGGCTACCGGGGCGGGATATCCTGGGCTCATCATGCTGATCCGCCGCTGAGTAACGCTCGCCGCGACGCCGGTTCCACCCGGTGTACCTCGCCCGCGAGCGCGCCCTCACCAGCGCCCGCGGCCGGATCACCTTTCGCGCTCCTCCCGCCCGGGCATCGCCGAATCCCGCGGGAGGTCTCCCTTGTCATCAGCGAACCCCATCAGTGCCGTCACCACGGCCGGACTGAGCTTCTCCTGGCCGGACGGCACGCCGGTGCTGCGCGACCTGGACGTCGCGTTCGGACCGGGGCGGACCGGGCTCGTCGGCGCCAACGGCTGCGGCAAGTCGACCCTGCTACGGCTCGTCGCCGGGGAGCTGACGCCCGACGTGGGGACGATCACCGTGGCCGGCACCCCGGTTCTGTTGCGCCAGGATCTCGCTTTGCGCACCGGCGATACGGTGTCGGACCTGCTCGGCATCACCGTGCGGCGCTCCGCCCTGGCCGCCGTCGAGGACGGCACGGCGGGGTCCGAGGACTGGACTGCCCTGGCCGAGGACTGGGAGGTCGAGGACCGGGCCCGCGCCCAGCTCGACCGGCTCGGCCTGCCCGCGGACCTCGACCGCACCGTGGAGACCCTCTCCGGCGGCGAGGCTGTGCTCACCGCGCTGGCCGCGCTGCTGGTCGACCCGCCGGACGTCGCCCTGCTCGACGAGCCGACCAACAACCTCGACCGTGACGCCCGGCGACGCCTGCGCGACGCCGTCGACTCCTGGCCGGGCGTGCTGATCGTGGTCAGCCACGACCGCGAGCTGCTCGAGCACGTGGACCGGATCGCCGAGCTGCGCGACGGGGCGATGCGCACCGTCGGCGGCGGCTACAGCGAGTTCGCCCGGGTGCTGGCCGCCGAGCAGGAGGCGGCCGAGCGCGGGGTGCGGGCGGCCGAGGAGGACCTGCGACGGGAGAAGCGCCAGCTCGTCGAGGCCCGCACGAAGCTGGCCCGCCGCGAGCGCTACGCGGCGAACGACTACGCGAACAAGCGCCGCCCGAAGATCATCATGAACCTTCGTCGGCAGGAGGCCCAGGTCTCGGCCGGGAAGCACCGTCTCCTGCACGAGGGCAAACTCGCCGACGCCCGGGACGCCCTGACCGACGCCGAGTCACGGGTCCGCGACGACGACCGGATCCGGATCGACCTGCCGGACACCGAGGTCCCCGCCGGCCGCACCGTGCTGGAGCTCCCGGACGACGGGCTGACCGTCCGCGGGCCGGAGCGGATCGCGCTCCTCGGCCGCAACGGCTCGGGCAAGACCACCCTGTTGCGCGCCGTCGCGGGTGCCGGCGAGCAGGGCGGTCGGAGCGCTGAGGGTCCGGGGGAGCGCGGCACGGGGGTGCCGGACCGGTCTCGCGCCGCCGGACCGCACGTGGTGCGCGGACCGGTCCCGGTCGGGTACCTGCCGCAACGCCTGGTGCTCGCCCACCCGGGTCGGTCGGTGCTCGACACGGTGCGCGCCGCGGCGCCGTCCGCGGACCCGCAGGCGATCCGGGCCGGACTCGCCCGCTTCCTGCTGCGCGGCGACGAGGTCGGGCGCGCGGCCGGGAGCCTGTCCGGCGGCGAACGGTTCCGGCTGCATCTGGCCTGCGTGCTGCTCGCCGACCCGGCCCCGCAGCTGCTCCTGCTCGACGAGCCGACCAACAACCTGGACCTGGACAGCATCACCGCGCTCGTCGACGCGCTGTCCGGCTACCGGGGTGCGTTGATCGTCGCCAGCCACGACGAGCACCTGCTCGCCGAGATCGGTGTGACCAGGACCTGGACGGCCACCGGCGGCCGGGCCCCGCGCATCACCGAGACCGGGTGACCGCCCTCAGACGACCGGGGTGATGTCCCGCAGGGCCTTCGAGCCGCGGACGGCCGTGGCCAGGTCGGCCAGCGCCGCGCCGTGTGAACGGGCGAGTGCCGTCGACTCCTCGGTGAACGTGTTGCGGTCCACGTAGCCGCCGTGGTCGAAGTACAGGCCGGGGGAGAGGACCTGCACGGCGAAGAACCCGGCCAGCACCGCGCGGAGCTCGTTCTGGGCGAGGAAGTGGTGCCCGCTCGCCCCGGTCAGGACGGTCGCGGCCGCCTTGCCCCGCAGCGGTGCGGTCTTCTCGCCCCACTTGCCGCGTTCGGTGTTCTCGAGCAGGGCCTTCAACGACGCGGTGTGGCTCGCTCGGTAGACCGGGCTGCCGAACACGACGGCGTCGGCCGCCTCGATCGCGGCGACGACGTCGGCCTGGGAGGTCTCGCTCAGCTCCAGCAGCGACGTCGTGGCACCCGTTCCCTCGAGCACCCCGGCGACGGCGGTCGCGGTGCGCCCGCCCGCCTCCGGCCCGGCGACGATCCCGACGACGGTCAGCTCGGTCATGCATTCTCCTGAGAAGGTATCGATGCGCGTCGCACGGTCACCGGCGTCAGACGGTCACCGGCGTCAGACGGACGGGGGAGAGGTGCGGCCGTAGCGGCCGCGGTGGAACAGCAGTGGCAGGCGCTCGGCGTCGGCGCCCAGGTCGTGCACGCGCGCGGCGACGATCGTGTGGTCGCCGCCGTCGTACTCGGCCCACAGCACGCAGTCGATCCAGGCGCTCACCCCGGGCAGTACCGGCGCGCCGGAGGCGGACGGGGACCAGTCGACGCCGGCGAACTTGTCCACGCCGGAGCGGGCGAAGCCGTCGCTGTGGTGTTCGTGGTCCTCGGCCAGCACGTTCACGCAGAACGAGCCGATGTCGCGGATCCTCGGCCACGTCGACGACGTGCGGCTAGGCGAGAACGACACCAGCGGCGGGTCCAGCGACAGCGACGAGAAGGACTGGCAGGTGAAACCGATCGGGCCGTCCGGCCCGATCGCGGTGATCACGACCACCCCGCTGGCGAACTGCCCGAGAACCTCGCGCATCGTCTGCGGAGTGACCGGGCCGAACGAGGCATCGGTGTGCGCGGCGGAACCGGTCATGCCCTGACCCTAGGCACCGCAGGCCGCGGGGGCCATGGGAGATCACTCCGGTGAGATGTGACCGAGCACTCACCGGCCGACCGGGTGCCGGCGGACGTTCGACCGGACGGCGCACGACTCGCCGACGGCGGCGCGTCGCAACGCGGTGACCGGACCGTGATCCGGTAGGAACTCCGGTGCTGACTCGTCCCGAACTCGAGGGGAGCCCCGGGACGACGAAAAAGACTGGGCCCTGGGGGGGGGGGGGGGGGGGGGGCGCGCCGCCCCCCCCCCACGGGGGGCCCCCCCCCCCGCCCCCCCCCCCCCCCCCCC
>JAKDNL010000832.1 GCA_030451825.1 Pseudonocardia sp.
TGCCGTTCGAGCTGACTGCCGGGCAACGGGAGGTCGGCGAGCTCGTCGCCGGTGTGGCCGGCGAGCCAGCCGGTGATCGCGGGCCACGGGTCGCCGGCCGGTAGCGAGGCCCCGACGAGGGCGCCGTAGAGCAGCGGGTCGTCGGGTCGGGCGCAGGAGACGGCGGCCCAGCCGTCGACGGTCGGGAGCAGCCGGGCGTGCCCGCCGGGGGAGATCCGGCCGCGGCGGGTGTGGCCGGGGAACGCGGCGCGTTCGGCGAGCAGCGCGGGCCCGTCGACGTCGACCCGGCCGTCGGTCGCGGCGTGGATGCGCTGGGCGAGGTCGTCGGCGACGGTTGCGGCGTGTCCGGGCGGGACGAGCGGGGGACCGTCGGGGTGTCCGGTGAGGGCGGCGATTCCGCTTGTGGCCCAAGCGGTCACCGGTGAGCGGGACGAACCGGTCGACCGTTCGGACATGCGTCCCAGCCTAGGCTGCGGCCGCTACTGTGCGGACATCATGACGAGCCAGGGCGAGGCCGTGCGGCAGGCGCGGTGGATCAGCGTGTCCGAGCTGGCCGGCGGTGCCGCGGGCGCCCCGCTGTGGAACGCGCGGGGGGTGATCGAGGACCCGCTGCTGGTGGTCGACCTGCACCGGCCGACTGGCCGTGAGGTGATCGAGGCCGCGGTGCGGGCCGCCGCCGACGCCGACCGGGTCCTCGTCGGCGTCGGCCCGGTCCACGGTGTCCCACCGGCGCTGCTCGATGCGGTCGACACGACCCTGGTCGCAGGGGAGCCGGACGGCCCGGCGCAGGTCGGTGTGCCCGACCCCGGTGCGACGGCCGCGGCGCTGGCCTCGGCGGCCGCGGCGAACCCGCAGGCGTCGCTGGTGCTGGCGCACCGGCTGCGCACCAGCGGGCAGCTCGGTGTCCGCGCCGCGCTCGAGGCCGAGTCGCTGGCGTACTCGACGTTGCTCGGTGGTCCGGAGTTCGCCGGGTGGCTCGACCGTCGCGGGCCCCGTCCGGGCCCACCGGCCTGCGCCGATCCGGTCGTGCTGGCCCGGGACGGTGACCGGCTGCGGATCACGTTGAACCGGCCGCAGCGGCGCAACGCCTACGGCCGCGAGGTACGTGACGGGCTGGTCTCGGCGTTGCAGCTCGCCGAGCTCGACCCCGGTATCGGACGGGTCCTGCTCGACGGGGCGGGGCCGTCGTTCTGCGCCGGCGGGGACCTCGACGAGTTCGGCACGACCCCGGATCCGGTGACCGCACATCTCGTGCGGACCCACGGCGGTGCGGCGATGGCCCTGCACCGGCTCGCCGGCCGGACCCACGTGCGGGTGCACGGTGCCTGTGTCGGGGCCGGTATCGAACTGCCGGCGTTCGCCGGTGCCGTCACCGCGCATCCCGACACCACGTTCCGGCTCCCCGAGGTGGGGATGGGGCTGGTGCCCGGCGCGGGCGGCACGGTCAGCATCCCGGCCCGCATCGGGCGGTGGCGGACACTGCACCTTGCACTGGGAGGACACCCCCTCACCGCGGACATCGCCCTGGCCTGGGGGCTCATCGACGCGATCGCGGCGCCAGAGAATCTGTAGTCGACGTGGCAGCGCGGTGATACCCGTTCGACCCCGCCATCGGCACTTTCCAAGGTCAACGTGACGCCAATGCTGTCCAAGCCCCTGTCCGACGGCGCTGGTGTCACGTTGACCATGGTGCGAGGCACATGATGTCCCCACACGACGACCGTGCACCGTCGGGCCCGTTGCCCTCCGCCGGACCCAAGCCCCGCGCCTGTGCCGCCACCGGGGTCGCCGCCTTCGTCCTGTGCCGCCGCCACGATCTGGACCCGGGCCCGCGCGGCCGGCCGCCGCGAATTGCACCGTCGGCGGAGCCGGGTCGCCGGATCCACCGTCGGGGTCAATTGCCCGGCGCAGGCCCGCCCTGAGCTGGGAGCCGACCCCGGAGGTCCGCCGCCCCGAGCACGCCCGCCGGCGCCTCGCCGCCCTGACGGTGCGCGAGATCTCCCCGGCCGACGCCGCCCGGGTGGAGGACTCGCTGCGCGCCGCCGACGGCTCGGGGTCCGACGGTTCGGGGTCCGATGGTTCGGGGCCCGACGGTTCGGTCCTCGAGGGCTCCGGGCGTGCGGGCTACGGCCACGGTGTAGGTGGCCTCGACGGAGTCGAGGTGGCCACCATGGTCAGCGACGCGCTCGGCGACCCGACCGTGCTCGACGATGCGGAGGTGATGGACCGGGTCATCGACGCCGACCGGCTGGCTCGTTTCGCCG
>JAKDNL010000203.1 GCA_030451825.1 Pseudonocardia sp.
CTCGCTCCGCAAGCTCCGCTCGGTTCTGATTCTCGCTCCGCAAGCTCCGCTCGGTTCTGATTCTCGCTCCGCAAGCTCCGCTCGGTACCCAACAATCAGGAGGTCCACGATGTCCCTCGACGTCCCCACCGCGGTGATCGACGCCGCGCAGCGCCGCGAGATGGACGACGCGCAGTTCGTCGCCGTCGTCCGAGACTCGCTGCCCTACGCGTGGACGGTCGTCTCGGCCGCCGCGGCGGACCGCACGGACCGCCCGGACGCGCCGTTCGGCGAGCACGAGGTCCCGCCGCCGTCCGAGGCCGAGCGGGGGCAGCTGCTGCGCGCCCTGGCCAGCAACGCGATCCGCGGGTCGCTGGAGCGGCACTTCGGCGTCGTGCTGGCGTTCCAGAACTGCCATCGGGTGGCCGCGTTCGCGCCGTCCGCGGTGGACTCGGAGATCTACCGCGAGTTCATCTCGCCGCGCGGCCAGGTGCTGAACCAGACCCCTGAGCTGCGGGACTGCTAGAACCCGGCACGACGACGACGGCCCGGCCCCGGAGGGAACCAGGCCGTCGCCGTGTTCGTGACCGGTTACTCGGCGAGCAGCCGGTAGATCGACTTGCGCGCCTCGGTGATCGAGGCCGTCGCCGTCGCGATCTGCTCCGGCGTGCCGGTCGCCATCACCTGCTGCCCGGCGGCGTGCAGCTGCCCGAGCTCCTGCCAGAGGCCGACGGCGGGATCGTCCTCGCCGTCACCCTCCTCGAAGGAGGCCCACACGGCGTCGAGCTCCTCGCGGTGCTCGGCGACGTAGGCGGTGCCCTCGTCGGTCAGGTGCACGACGCGCCGGCCCTCGGTCTTCTCGACCCGGACCAGCCCCTCGTCCTCGAGCTGCGACAGCGTCGGGTACACCGAGCCGGGGCTCGGCTTCCACTGCCCACCGGACCGCTCGGTGATCTCCTGGATGATCTCGTAGCCGTGCCGCGGCGCCTCGGCGACGAGGGCCAGCACGGCCGCCCGGACATCACCGCGGTTCGTGCGCCGCCCGCCGCGGCGGCCGAAGCCGCGCTGCGGACCGGGCGGGAAGCCCGGGCCGAACCCTCCGGGGCCGAAACCTCCCGGGCCGAAGCCCGGTCCGAATCCGCCGGGGCCACCGCGCCGGCCACCGCGGCCGCCGCGCCGGTGTTCACGAAGCCGGCGGGCCCGCGGGTCCTCGTCGTCAGGTCCCTCGCCCATCGTCTCTCCTGCTGCCATCGCGGCCTGTCCGACCGCTGCGGCCATCTCTGCGAACGGCGGCCGGCCCCGGTGCGATCCGCGACCGCCTCGTCCGCCGCCCCATGGTGTGTTCATGGCGTTCATGAACGTACTCCTCTCGTGGTGAGCCTCCCTCTTCGATCGGCTCGCGTGACATCACGATATATCGCGACTGGTCGCGATGCAACCGTGAATTTCTGGCGCCGGCGATCGAAGGTCGACCACGGCCGGCGGATCTACCGGCTCGTCGGCCACGACGTGTTCGGCTCGCCCGACCGGATCGTCGCCATGATCCGCAGGGGGATCGACGGTGCGTCTCTACCGGGATCGGGTGAGGGACGCGCCACGGCCGTGGGTGGCGCGAAACGGTGCAATCGCGCGTCACTCGTCGCTGATCGCGAGGACTGGTGAACGTCAGTGACGCATCATTGCCGTGTGTCGCGTGGATCGCAGCCATGGCGCGTCATTCGGGGTTGGCTGAAGATCTCTCGTGTGGGCGGGTTGGCGGCTGTTCTTCTCGTCGGTCGTGTCGGTGAGGTCCGATCCGGCGTTCAATGGACAGCGAGCGGGGCGACGCACGGGTCGGCCCCGGTGCGGGAGGTGCGCGATGGCCGGTCGGCACAGCGAGAAGACGGTTCTCGGCGAGGACGGACGGCCCGTCGTCGACGTCACGAACCTGTCACCACAGGAGATCCGGGCGCGGATGGTGGATCTGGAGGACGGGTACGAGGCGAAGATCGAGCAGGCGCGCGCCGACCTCGCCGAGAGCATCGACCGGCTGGGCGAGGGCGTGGTGCGGCTCCGCGAGCGGATGGTGGCGAAGGCGAGGGCCGCGCTGCCGGCCGTCGCGGGTGCGTCGGCGGTCGGGGTGACGGCGGTGGTGTTCGTGCGCGTCCGGGCTACCCGTGCCCGACGGCAGCACCTGCGGCGTCGGCTGGCGGGACGGCCGGCGGGACTGCCGGCTGCGACGACCGGCGGTGTGCCCGTGCGGCTGTGAGGCCGGTCAGGGGCCGGCGGGGTGGCCGTCGTGCTGTTGCACCGCACGGTCGACGAGACGCGCGACCTCCAGGGCCGGCAGTAGATCGGTGCGGACGGTCAGCACGAACCGGTCCCAGATGCGGCGTAGCTCGCGGTCCGAGCGGTTCCGGCCCCGTCGCGGCGTGTCGGTCCGGGCGGGGTCGAACGGTCCGTGCAGCAGCACGGTCAGCCAGTCCGGCGACTCGCTGGCGAAGGCATCGAGCGCGGCCACGGTGTCGAGCGTGACGACGGGGAACCGGCCGGAGTCCCGGACGCTTCGGAGCCGCTCCGTGTCGTAGATGTGCGCGGCCCCGTTCCGTGAGACCTCGTGCAGCACCTGAGCCCAGGACCGCAGCTCGTCGAGGTGCCCTGCCGTCGCGGTCTCGATGTCGAGGGTGCTGGCGCGTGCCGTCGTCAGGGCGGGCAGACGCTCGTAGCGCCGGCCGAGAGTGGTCAGCGCGAACGCGGTGGTGCGCTTGCCGGCTCCTGGCGTACCGGCGAGCACGACTCCGGACCAGCCTTCTTGCCGCCCGTCCACGTCGCCGTCTTCGATCGCCGTCAGCAGCTCGGTCCGGTCGTGGGGCGGCACGGTCGCCAGGGTAGGCGCTCGCCGGTGGATGCGCGGCCGAGATGACCGTGTGGACCGGGCTCAGCCCTCGTTCCACCGAGGGGACGTGGTGCGGGGTGGCAACAGGCGAGCGCTGACGCGGAACAGGTGTGGCAGCCCGGAGGCAACCGACTCGGTCAGGGCGGTGGCGAGATCGGGACCGATCGCCGCGACGCCGGTGGCCGCCATGCCGAACGCTCCGGCCAGCGCGACCAGATCAGGGGTGTGCAGGTCGACCCCGGCGTGCGGGTGCCCGGCCCGGTCCTGGTCGTAGCGCAGCATGCCGTAGCCCGCGTCGTCGACGACGAGAACGGTCACCGGCAGCCGCTCCTGGACGAGGGTGGCCAGCTCGCCCAGGCCCATCGCCAGGCCGCCGTCGCCGACTACGGCCAGTGTCGGCACACCGGTCGCGGCGACGCCGATCGCGGCCGGCAGACCGAACCCGAGGGTGCCCCAGCCGACCGGGTAGGCGAGCCCGCGCGGCTCCCCGGCGCGGGCGTACCCGCCGACCCAGTAGCCGGCGACGGCCATGTCGCAGACCAGCACCGCACCCCGTGCGGCGGCCGCCTCCGCGCACTCGACCAGTGCGAACGCCTCGGCCGATGCCGGATCCTCGCGCAAGCGGGTGCGGACCCGGTCGGTGAGGTCGCCCGGCCACCACGGGGCACTCGACGGCACCCGGTCGCGCAGCTCGTCCAGCAACGCGGGCACCGGCCCGGTGAGCGTCGCATCGGCGGTCCACTCCGGAGGGTCGGTCGGCTCGGCCGCGTCGACGGTGGCCAGCAGCGGGGGACGGGGCATCGTCCAGTTGCGGGTGTTCATGCCGTCCAGGTCGCCGCCGACGGCGAGCAGCACCTCGGCCGAGCCGATCAGCTCGGCGAGCTCGGGCTCGTGCGGCGGGACGCCGATCGCGCCGGGAAGGCCGTGCGCGTGGAAGGAGGGCACGAGGGGCGCGCCCAGATGGGCGGCGAGGGCCTCGGCCTGCGGTGCGGCGTCGAGCGCCCCGGACCCCGCCCAGACGACGACGGACCGGCCCCGCAGAACGTCCGCGACCCGGTTCAGGTCGGCCTCCGGGGCGGTCGCCGGGTGCTGTGCGCGCACCGTCGCACCGGGTCCGTCCACGGCGCCGACCTGCGACGACGCCGGTCCGGCGGGGGAGTGCGCCCCGGTGTGCGGGGCCGCGGCGGGCATCGGCAGGACGTCGGCCGGGACGTCGAGGTAGACCGGCCCGCGCGGCGCGGTCAGGGCGAGGGTCGTCGCCACACGGACGTCGCGTGCCACCTCGTCCGGCGTGCGCGGCGTGAACACGGCCTTGGCCAGGGGCGCGAACAGCGCCGCCTGGTCGCGCGACTCGTGCAGCACCCCGCGCAGGCGCCCGGCACGTCGCAGGCGCTGCGGGATCTCGGACGCCACGAGGACGACCGGTGATCCGGCCGCGGCGGCCTCACCGAACCCGGTCAGCGCGTTCGTCGCACCGGGGCCGGTGGTGACCACGGCGGCGCCGAGCCTGCCGGTGCGCCGCGCCCACCCGTCGGCGGCGTAGGTGGCGGCCTGCTCGTGCCGGAGGACGAGCGGCGATCCCGGACCGGTCGAGAAGAACGCCAGGTTGTGCACGCCGGGAAGGCCGAACACGGTTCCGGCGCCCGCCTCGCGCAGCACGTCCAGTACGTCGTCGGCGACCGTGCGCGTCTGATCCACGCCACGACCGTAGGCGTGTCGGACGGCGTCCGCCCGCGGATCCGGATCGACCCGGTGGGCCGCCAGGTTCGGCGCGGCCGGTCCGTTCAGCGCAGGCTGCGCGCGATCCCGAGCGCGGCCGTGCGGACGGCGGGGGCGAGCCGGCCGGTGTTCAGCCGGTTCGCCCAGCCGGTGATCGACACCGCCGCGACGGCGTGACCGTCGGGTCCGGGCACCGGCGCGGCCACGCAGGCGATCCCGCGGGTGGACTCCTCGTGTTCCTCGGCCGTGCCGCGCTCGCGGATCCGGGCCAGGTCGCGATCGAGCAACCCGGGTGCGACGACGGTGCGCGGCGTCCGCCGGACCAACCCGTCGGCGAGCACGGCGTCGAGCACCGCGCGCGGGGAGAACGCGAGCACCGCCTTGCCGACACCGGTGCAGTACATCGGCATCCGCCCGCCCATCCGGGACGGCATGGCCGGCCCCCGCGAGCCGGTCAGCTTGTGCAGGTAGACGACCTCGATGCCGTCCGGGACGGCCAGGTGCACCGTCTCGCGGGTCGCCTCGAACAGGTCGGTCAGATACGGGGTCGCGGTCTCGACCAGGCCGCGCTGGGCGGGGGCGAGATGGCCGAGCTCGAACAGGCGCATGCCCAGACGCCACCCCTCCGGCACCCGCTCGACGGCGTCCCACCCGGCGAGCTCGCCGAGCAGCCGGTGCGCGGTCGGCTTCGGGATGCCGGTGCGCCGGGACAGCTCGGCCAGGCTCAGCATCGCCTCACCCGGACGGAACGCGGTGAGCAGGGTGAAGGCGCGTCCCAGGACGGAGTTCGGGCGCTCGCTCACCCGGCCATCCTGGCACCGGGTTCCGGTCACCGGAACGGCAGCCACCCGGGTGTGGAACGAACCGGACGTACTCGACGTTGACCGGGGGATGAAGGCTGCCACGGTACTGACCGCGCCACGCCGGATCGCCGCGTTCCGGGCGCTCTGGCGCGCCCTGTCCCGTCGCGCGCGCCCGGGCCAGCCCGGCACGTCGGAGCGGCTGCAGGCGTTGCCGAAGATGGCCGGCGACGCCGTGGCCGGCGCCTACCCGCACCTGGGAAGGGGCAGGCTGGCGCTGTTCGCGATGGCGCTGCTCTACCTGGTCTCGCCGATCGACCTGGTGCCCGAAGGGTTCCTGACCGTGTTCGGGCTCGGCGACGACGCGGTGATGGCGATGTGGCTCGGCGGCGCGCTGCTGGTCGAGGCGGACCGCTACCTGGGCTGGCAGCGGGAGCGTCCGACGATCATCGATCCGGTCTAGCAGGTGGCCCGCACGTACTCGTTGATCCGGCTCGACGCCGCGGTGTAGCCGGGGTCGGTGGCCTCACGTGCGATGTCCGGGTCGCGGGCCAGCGCGAGCGTGTCGCCGCCGTTGGCCTCGAGCAACCGCAGCTGATGCTCGATCAGCGCGTTCGCCCGCTCGAAGTCGGCGCGCAGCTCCTGCGGCGCCAGCGCCGTCACCTGCTCGTTGGCCGCGCGGACCCGGTCGGCGACACCGTCGACGTCGTCGACCCGCCGCCCGGTGCCCAGCCCGGACACCGGCCGGGTCGCGGCCCGGCTGTTCTCCACCGCCTCGCAGAACGGGGTGACGGCCTCGGCCTGCGTCGTCGTCACCGTGCGCGAGCTGCCGCGGTCGGCGACCGAGCCGCCGCATGCGGTCAGCACGAGGACAGCGGCCGCGACGGCCGGAAGGGCGAGGGCGCCGTGCCGTTGACTGGTGCTGATCCGAACCGAGGACATCAGGCGGGGATCGTATCCGGGTGGTGATCCACAATGCGCGACCGGCGGCCCGTTGCGAGCCGACGGCCCCCGGTCGTGACGGCGCAATCACCGGAACGTGACGCTCGGGCGGGTCGTCGCGGACGGCGTCCGGGGGGCATTCCCACGTCCGTCGACGGCGCCGATACTGCTCACGTGCAGGCGTCGCCGGGCGGCTCGGCCCTCGTCGGCCGGGACGCGGAGCTGGGCGACCTGGTCGGGCGATGCCTCTCGGCCTCCGGCGGCGTGACGCTCGTCCTCGGCGAGGCGGGGAGCGGCAAGACCCGCCTGCTCGACGAGGTCGCGGCTCGCGCGTCGTCGGCCGGCGCGCTCGTGGGGCGCGGTCACGCGGTGCCGGGAGGGGGCCCGTTCCGGCCGATGGCCGAGGCGCTGTCCAGGATCGCGGACCCGTCCCGTGCGGACGAGCTCCGGATCGCGCCGTTCCGTTCGGTGCTGGCCCGGGTCCTGCCCGGGTGGCAGGGCGGGGAAGCCGCCGAGGCTCACCTGGTCGATCCGGTGGTCGTGCTCGGCGAGGCCCTGTTGGAGCTGGTGGGGATGCTCTCGGCCGAGCGGCAGCTGGTTCTGGCGCTCGACGACCTGCACTGGGCCGACCGGGACACCCTGTCGGTGCTGGAGTATCTGGCCGGTGCCATGACCGGGGTGCGAGTCCGCGTCCTCGCGGCGGCCCGGTCCGACGAGCGGCTTCCCGGTGAGCTCGAGACGTTGCACCGGCACGCTCGCGTCCATGCCGTTGACCTGCGGCGTCTCGATCCGCCCGACGTCGGGCGGATCGCCCGGGCCTGTCTCGGCGCCGAACTCGCCCCGGACGTGCTGGACCATGTGGTCGCCGCGGCCGACGGGCTCCCGCTGCTGGCCGAGGAGCTGTGCGCCGGCCTCGTCGAGACGGGTGCGGGTCGCCTCCGGGACCGGCGCTGGGAGGCAGTGGGCCCGCTCGGCGGCCGGGTCCCGGACGCGTTCGCCGAGATCGTGCTGCGCCGTGTCGGGGAGCTGCGGCCGGACCAGCGCGCGGTCCTGCACACGGCCGCCCTCCTCGGCCGCGATCTGCCGTGGCAGGTTCTTCCGGCGATCATCGGGACGGACGTCGAGGCCGTTGCGGGCGCGTTGCGGGCGGCGGTCGACGCGCGGCTGCTCGTCACCGATCCGGGGGACGCCACGCTGCGCTGGAGGCACGCGCTCACCCAGGACGCGGTACTCGGGGCGCTGACCGGCCCGGAACGGTCGGTGCTCGCCGCCCACGCCGCGGACGCACTGGACGGGGATGACGTCCACGGGCAGAGGCTCGCCCTGGTCGCCGAGCTGCACGCCCGTGGCGGATCGCCGGAGCGGGCCGCCGAGCTGCTGCTGCGCCATGCGCGCGAACATCGGTCCGCCGCCGCGCTGGCGACGGGGCGGACCGTCCTGGAGCGGGCGGTGGTACTGGCCGCCGGTCACCGGGATCTGAGGGTGCGCATCGCGATCGAGCGCGTCGAGGTGCTGACCCTCGCCGCCCGGGTCGATCAGGCCATCGCCGTCGCCGAGGCCGAGCTGACCGGGGCGGCCGAACCGCACCGGTCGGCGTTGCTGATCGCCCTGGCGCGGGCGTGCGTCGTGGCGGAACGGTTCGCCGAGGCACGCCGCCACCTCGACGACGTGCCGGACTCCGGCGATCCGAGGGTGCGTGCCCTGGCCGCGCACGTGGCTCTCGGCGCCGGGCAGGTCGAGGAAGCGGTGCGGCTCGCCGACTCCGTGGCCGATGACGGCGAGGAGGACGGGGTGCACCCGGAAGCGGTGTGCGAGGCATTGGAGATCGCCGGACGCGGTCGCCGACGGTCCGATCCGGCCCGCTCCCGGGAGTCCTTCGTCCGTGCCGAGCGGCTGGCGTCCCGTCACGGCCTGACCCCGTGGCGGATCCGCGCGCTGTCCGAGCTCGGGGTGAACGACATGCTCGGTGTCGGGGACGGCGAGGCTCTGCGCCGGGCCGAGGGGCTCGCCCTGGAGTGCGGCATGCTCGGCACCGCGACCATGCTGGAGCTGCAGCAGACCGCGCTCTGCAGCGGGTCGGACGGGATGGTCGCGGCGATGCCGAGGGCCGAGCGTTGCGCTGAGCGCGCCCGCCGCCTGGGCCTGACCGGGTTGCAGGCCCACGCGGTGATGTTCGTGGCCCGGGGCCGGGTGTTCGCCGACCGCGTGGCCGAGGTGGACGGACTGCTCGACGAGGCGGCGGCGCTCTCCGCCGACCCGCTGCACATCCGCAGCGAGCGGTTCCACCTGCGCGCGTTCGATGCGTGGCTCTCCGGAGACCCGTTCGCGGCCGGCGCCGCCATGGACTCCTGCGTGGACGTGCTGCGCCGGGCGCAGGGCAGCAACGCGGCGCCGGGATGGGGCGAGCAGGCGCTCCTGCGGACGGTGCTGGACCCGGCCGATCCAGCACCTCGCGACGAGCTCCGGGCCTCCGACGTGCTGGTGCAGGCGCTCAACGTCGCGGCCCTGCACCATGCCGACGCCGTCGCGTCGGCCCACCGCGGGCGGGACGGTGAGGCCGCGGAGCACCTGGTCGCCGCGGACGCCTTGCTGGTGCACCGCCCGTTCCACCGTCACCTGCTGCGGGCGTTGCTGGTGCCGCGGGCCGACGACCGCGGGCTGGGCGGCGCGGTGCCGATGCTGCACGAGATGCGCGCCTGGCTCGCCGGAACCGGCGAGATCCGGATGACGCGGTGGTGCCGGGAACGGCTCCATGCCCTCGGCGCGCCGGTACCCCGTCCCGGTCGCGACGCGTCGGCGGTGCCGCCCCGGCTGCGCGCGCTCGGGATCACCGGCCGCGAGCTGGAGGTCCTGAGATTGCTCGCCGACGGGCTGGGCAACCCGGAGATCGCGACCCGGTTGCAGCTGTCCCGGCGCACGGTCGAGACCCACGTCAGCAGGCTGCTGGCCAAGACCGGCGCCAGCGGTCGCCGTGAGCTGTGCCGGTGGTCGTCCAGCTGACTGCGTGCGACGGCACGCAGGATCGGTGCGCCGCACGGATCCGGTCGCGGGTGGTTCCGGGCACGGTCGGACCATGACGACGACACGCGAGATCACGGCCGGCCACATCGACGTCGGCGACGCACGCCTGCGGTACTGGGAACGCGGTCGGGGCGAGACCGTACTGCTGGTCCACGCCGGGGTGTTCGGGGACTGGTTCGCCCCGGTGTTCGCCGAACCGGCGCTGGACGACGTCCACCTCGTCCGCGTGCACCGGTCCGGCTACGGCGACAGCTCGGTGCCGGAGGGACACCGCACGCTGGCCGACCACGCCCGGCAGTGCGCGCAGCTGCTCCGCACGCTGGGCGTGGACCGCGCCTACTGGGTGGGCCACTCCTCCGGCGGGAGCATCAGCATGCAGGCGGCGCTCGACGTGCCCGAGCTGGTCGCCGGGCTGATACTCCTGGAGCCGGCGCCCAGCCCGGCCGGCCCTCGGCCGTCGAGTTGCGTGAGCAGGTCATCGGTCCGGTGATGGCGGCAGTGCAGGCGGGTGACGTCGCGACCGCCGCCGACACGTTCCTGCGCGGCGCCGTGGGCGAGAACTACCGCGACGACATCCGGTCCCGGCTCGGCGAGGGGGCGTTGGAGCAGGTCGCCCGCGATGCACGGTTCTTCCTCACCGACGAGATCGGGGCGGCCCACGAGTGGCAGATCGACGCCGCGATCGCGGCCCGGATCACCGCACGCTCGCTGCTCGTGGTCGGCGCCGAGGGGCATCGGGTGACCCGGGTGTACGCGGAAACCGCCGCCGCGCTGGCAGGGATGCTGCCCGCGGCCGAGAGCCTGGAGATCCCCGGCGTCGGGCACGGCATGCCGATGGAAGACCCGGCAGCGGTGGCGCGCGTCATCGCCGACACCGTCGCCCGCCGGAGCGGGGAGCCCGACAGCCGGTGAGCGGGAGGCGCCCGGTCGATTCCGCGGCGGGCGGGAGCTGCTGCCGATGGTGGCGCCGCCGATGGTGGCGCTGCCGGTGGTGCCATCGCGCTGACGTGCCCCGGTTCGGCGCGTGGGCCGGTCGAGCGGCGATGGACTTGACGGTGCCGGCCGCCGGGTAGTCAGAAGGGCGGTGGGTCGGGGTCGTCCGCCGGAGCGATCCCCGCGTCGTCCCGCGGTGAGCTGGCGTCGTCCGAGGTAGCGGCGTCGTCGGGTGGGTCGGTGTAGGGGCGGTAGTCGTAGGGGCCGCTGGTGTACTGGCGTCCGGTCGGGGTCACCCAGGTCAGGCGCCCGTCCGGGTGGGCGAGGACGTT
>JAKDNL010000833.1 GCA_030451825.1 Pseudonocardia sp.
CGGCTGGGCAAGGGCGGCGGGTTCGCCGACCTGGAGTTCGCACCGGCCCGCGGCCCTGTGGTGGGATCGTGTGGAGCTCCCTGACCGAGGACAAGATCAGATGCGGCGATCCCGCTGCTGGCGGCGCTGCGCGAGGAGGCGGCATCGTGACCGAGATCGTGACCCTGCGCGGCGACATCACCGAGCAGCACGTCGACGCCGTGGTGAACGCGGCCAACTCGACGCTGCTCGGCGGAGGCGGGGTGGACGGCGCGATCCACCGCGGCGGTGGCCCGGAGATCCTCGCCGAGTGCCGCCGGATCCGGAAGGACCGCTATCCCGACGGGCTGCCGACCGGCCAGGCCGTGGCGACGACCGCCGGGAAGCTCCCGGCCCGCTGGGTGATCCACACCGTCGGCCCGGTCCATTCCCGCTCCGAGGACCGCTCCGCGCTGCTGGCCTCGGCCTACGCCACGTCGTTGACCGTGGCCGACGAGCTGGGCGCGCTCTCCGTCGCGTTCCCGGCCGTGTCCGCCGGGATCTACGGCTGGCCGATGCCCGACGCCGCCCGGATCGCCGTTCGGGCCGTGCGCGAGTCCCGGACCCGGGTCGAACAGGTCCGGTTCGTCCTGTTCAGCCTGGACGCGCTGACCGCGTTCGAGGCGGCCGTCGCGAGCTGACGCCCTGCCGGGCCGACGGCCGGGCGCCGGGTACGGCACGATCGCCTCGTGGCTTTCCGTGTCGCGGTACTCGACGACTACCAGGACGTCGGGATCGATCTGATGGACCTGCCCTCCGACGTGGAGGCGGTCGCGTTCGCCGACCGCGTCGCCGACCCAGCGCGGCTCGTGGCGCGGCTGCACGGCTTCGACGCCGTGGTGTGCATGCGCGAGCGCACCCCGATCACCGCCGGGATCCTGGACGGCCTGCCGGATCTGACGCTGCTGATCACCACCGGCATGCGCAACGCCTCGATCGACGTCGTCGCGGCCCGCGAGCGCGGTGTCACCGTCTGCGGCACCCGGGCCGGGGCCGGGCGCGCGTCGACCACCGAGCACACCTGGGCGTTGCTGCTGGCGTTGGCACGGAACGTGCCGGCGCAGGACGCGGCGATCCGGGCCGGGGGCTGGCAGCGCGGGCTGGGCACGGTGCTGGCCGGGTCGACGCTGGGGCTGGTCGGGTTGGGCAACCTGGGTGCGGCGATGGTGCCGGTGGCCCGCGCGCTGGGCATGGACGTCATCGCGTGGAGCCCGAACCTGACCGCGCAGCGCGCCGCCGAGGTGGGCGTCGAGGCACCGGGACGGGACGCGTTCTTCGCCGGTGCCGACGTGGTGAGCGTGCACCTGGTCCTCTCCGAGCGGTCGGTCGGCACGATCGGCGCCGGCGAGCTCGGCCTGATGAAGCCCAGCGCGCTGCTGGTGAACACCTCGCGCGGGCCGATCGTCGACGAGAACGCGCTGCTCACCGCCCTGCGCGAGGGGTGGATCGGCGGCGCCGCGCTGGACGTCTACGACACCGAGCCGCTGCCCGACGAGCACCCGCTGCGCACGGCGCCACGCACCGTGCTGGCCCCGCACACCGGGTACGTGTCCCGATCGTCCTACCGCGAGTACTACGCCGACGTGGCCGAGGACATCGCGGCATTCCGGGGCGGGAGCCCGGTCCGCGAGCTGGCCTGAGACGCCGCACAATGGCCGGATGATCGAGATCAACGGGCAGTCCCCGACCGTCCACCCCGACGCCTGGGTCGCTCCCGGTGCGGTATTGGCCGGCGACGTGACCCTCGACGAGCGCGCCAACGTCTGGTTCGGCTGCGTGCTGCGCGGCGACATGGACGCGATCCGGATCGGGGCCCGCAGCAACATCCAGGACGGCACCGTCGTGCACGCCGACCCGGGTTTCCCGTGCACCGTCGGCGCCGGGGTCAGCGTCGGTCACCGGGCCGTGCTGCACGGCGCCACGATCGGCGACGACGTGCTGATCGGCATGGGCGCGGTCGTGCTCAACGGCGCGACGATCGGCGCCGGTTCACTCGTCGCGGCCGGCGCCGTGATCACCCAGGGCGCCGACATCCCGCCGGGCTCGCTGGTGGCCGGGGTGCCGGCGAAGGTGCGTCGCGAGCTCGGCGAGGACGAGCACAACTCGATCCTGCTCAACTCCGCCGCCTACCTGCACCTGGCACAGACCTACGCCGACGCCACCGCGACGTCCTCGATGGATGGCACTCGTGAGTCATGACGAGCGCGCCACGCTCGTCGTGACTCCACGAGTGCCGCTGGGCGG
>JAKDNL010000204.1 GCA_030451825.1 Pseudonocardia sp.
TACGACCGAGACGACCACGGCCGGGGCCACGGGCACGGGCCGACCTGGCCTGCACGCGACTGGCCTGCACGCGACTGGCCTGCACGCGACTGGCCTGCACGCGACTGGCCACGACTCATCGACCCCGACGCCGACCCGCCACGGTTCTAAGCGCGCCACGGACACCGGCACGCCCGCTCGCCGGCTCGGTCCTTCCGCGGCTACGGCACAGCCGTGGGCACGGTGTGCTCTACGACGCGCTCAGCCATGCCCCACAACAGCCGGCCAACGCCCCGCCGCCCCGCCGCACTCACCGCCCGTCGGAACGGCCGAACCGGACCCGGCCAAGCCGACCCCGGAGAAGCGCGCAGGGCCCAACGTCACGCTGATGCATCAGGAGGTTGTCCGGACAGCGGGACGGCCCCGGACAGAGGTCGTCCGCCGGGTGGATCCGCAGTTGTCACCGCCCCGGAGGTGTGCTGGTATTGCAGCGTGGCTCCCGCGCGATTCCTCGGCCCCATCTGGGGCGCGCGTCGCGCTGACCACTTCGATCAGTGCTGTCGACCGAGCTGAGTCCCCGGCCTGCCTCGATTCTCGACCGTCACTGGAGTTCTCCGTGTCCGCGCCCGTCCGTGCACCCCGTCCTGCCGCTGTGCGTCCCGCAGCCCGCCCGGGCGTCGTCCGTCCACTCCGGTCCACCGCTCCGACGCCCTACGGCCTCGACGACCTGCGTGATCTGACCCGCCAGATCGCCGCCGAGGTCCGTGCCGGCGAGCACGAGGTGGTGATCGACCCGGCGCGCCGCTGGTACCGGCTGCTGCGCAGCGACGGCCTCCTCGACGTCTGGCTGATCAGCTGGGCCACCGAGCAGGTCGCCGAGCTGCACGACCACGCCGGCTCGCTGGGTGCGATGACCGTCGTGTCCGGGGCGCTCGCCGAGCGTCGATGGACCGGTTCGGGCGGGCTGCGCACCCGCACGCTGCGCGCCGAGCGCGGCGCGGGCTTCCCGCTGGGGCACGTGCACGACGTGGCCAATCCGTCGGTCGAGCCGGCGGTCAGCGTGCACGCCTATTCCCCGCCGCTCTCCGCGATGTCCTACTACGACGTGGAGGACCTCCCCGCGAGTGGTGGACAACGGCTGCGCCGGATGCGCACCGAGCTCGTCGAGGCCGGGCAGGGCGTCGGATGAGCACCCCACCGAGCATCACCGACCTGCTGGCCGGCGCCCGCGCCCGGCTGGACCGCCCGGACCCCGCGCGGGCCGCCGAGCTGGCCGAGCGCGGGGCGATCCTGGTCGATACCCGCCCGGGCTGGCAGCGCGCCGAGGAGGGCTCGTTGCCCGGCGCGTTGATCATCGAGCGCAACCACCTGGAATGGCGCCTGGACCCGGCCTCGGACGCCCGGATCCCGGAGGCGACCGACCACGACGTGACGTGGGTGCTGTTCTGCTCCGAGGGCTACAGCTCCAGCCTCGCCGCGGCGTCGTTGCAGGACCTGGGGCTGCACAACGCCACCGACGTCGACGGCGGCTTCCGGTCCTGGAAGGCCGCCGGTCTTCCTACAGCTGAGGGCTGATCGGACCGGGTTCGCGCCGACCGGGTGTCGGGCCGCGGCCGTCGAGATAGCCGACGACGAGCGCGGTGAGCTCGTCGACGACCTCGTCCCGTTCGACCCGTGGGGCCTCCAGCACATAGCTGATCGTGACGTGCTCGACGGTCCGCACCACGATCCAGGCCACGGCACCCACCGGGCGCCCGCCGGCCGCGCCCGGTCGCGCGCGTAGCGCGGTGGCGGCCAGCTCGTCGATCCGGTGGGCGAACCGGGTCCGCCGGTCCGCCCCTCCGCGCGGCAGCTGCTCGACCAGGACCCGCAGCAGGCCGGGATGCTCGCCGAACGCGTCCAGCAACGCGACGACGGTGCGCCGGACCGACTCCGGCGCACCGGGGGCGTCGAGGGTGTCCAGGAACGCACGCGCGATGCGAGCCTCCAGGCCGTCGACGTAGCGGTCGAGGACTTCGGCCAGCACCGCGTCCTTGTCCGGGAAATACTGGTAGAGCGAGCCCGGGCTGATCCCGGCGGCCTCGGCGATCCGGTTCGTGGACGCGCCCTCGTAGCCGCGCTCGAGCAGCACAGCGCGCCCGGCGTCGAGGATGCGTTCGACCATCGCCCGGGACCGGTCCTGACGGGGTTCGCGCCGCGTGCGGGATCTGGGGGTCACGACGACGCGGTGCCCGTGAACGCGAATTGAACGCGAGTTATCGCTCGTGTCAGCATCGGTGCCATGGTCGCACAGCCGATGGAGCCGCAGGTCGCAGTATCGAGGTACCCGCGCCGGTTCCGCGCGGCACCCGCCCGCAACGAGCGGATCGCCCGCCCGCTGCGGTTGCTCGGCCGGGTCCGTACCCCGGACCCCGCCCTGGAGGATCTGCTCGGCCGGCGGATGCTCGCTCGTGACGAGCCCGGTGCCGACCTGGTCGCGGCGATGGGCCGGGACCGGCCGGTGGCAGAGCGGGTGACCATGCGCGCATTGCGGACGGCGCTGGCCGAAGGGGTGGACGCGGTGCCGGATGCGCCACCGGCCCTTCGGGAGTTCTTCGCCACCGTCGACGCCGAGCCGGACTGGCTCGATCGCGACCTGGTCGAGCGCGGCGGGCGGGTGATCCGCCGGTTCGGCCGTACCGCTGACGACGTGTTGCTGCAGCTCTCGCTGATCGGTGGCTACCGCTACGGCGGCCCGACCGAACTGCTGGTGGCCACCGGTGGCCTCACCGGGGCCTCGGCCATGGGCCGCCTGGCCGAGACCCAGCAGTGGGCGCGCGCGGTGAGCGCGCCGGGCGGGATGCGCCGCGACGGCGAGGGATTCCGGCTCACCGTGCACGTGCGGGCGATGCACGCCCTGGTCAACCATCGCTTCGAGACCAACGGCCGGTGGGACACCGAACGCTGGGGTCTGCCGGTCAACCGCTCGGACACCGCCGGCACGCTCGGACTGTTCAACAGCACGCTGCTGCTCGGGGTGCGGTTGCTCGGCGTCGTGGTGACCCCTGAGGAGTCCCGCGCGGTGATGCACCTGTGGAAGTACGTGGGGTGGCTGATGGGCGTCGACGAGGACTGGCTCTTCGATACCGAGCGGGAGCAGAACGCGTTCAACTACCACCTGCTGCGCGTGCAGGACACGGTGACGCCGGCCGGTGCCGAACTCGCCACGACCCTGGTCGACGGCGAGCTCACGCTCGACCGCGGCAGGTTCTCCGCCCTGCGCGGTCGCTACGCACGCCTGCGGCTGCTCGCCATGCTGCGCTTCTTCCTGGGCGCGCAGGGCATGCGTGACCTGGGCCTTCCGGTCACGCCGCCGTGGGCCGTCCCGCCGGTCGTGGCGCGCAACCTGCTGCGCTCCGGCCTGCTGGGACGCACCCGGGCGGGCCGGCGGCGGCTCGAGCGCACCGGCGACGCGGCGGTCCGGCGGGAGCTGCTGATTCGCGGTGGGAACGCGGGGGCCGGCGTCGCCCCGCTCCCCGGCTGACCGCCCCCGGGCTGGCCGCTCCCGGGCTGGCCGCTCCCACCTGCGGAGCGCCGCCCGCACGGATCAGGTGAAGGCGCTGATCCCGGTGACGTCGCGGCCGACGATCAGGGTCTGGACCGTCTCGGTGCCCTCGAACGTGTGGATCGCCTCGATGTCGGCCCAGTGCCGCACGACGTGGTGCTCGAGCAGGATGCCGTTGCCGCCGAGCAGGTCCCGGGCCTCGGAGAGGATCGTGCGGGCGGTGCTGGTGTTGTTCATCTTGGCCAGCCCGGCGATGGTCGGGGAGAGCTTCCCGGCGTCGGCCAGGCGCCCGATCTGCATGCAGTAGAGCTGCATGCCGGTCAGATCGGCCAGCATCTTCACGAGGCGCTGCTGCACGATCTGGAACGACGCCAGTGGCTTGCCGAACTGCGTGCGCTCCTTCACGTAGCGCAGCGCGGCGTCGTAGCCGGCCGTCGCGTGCCCGAGCGCCATCCACGCGCAGATCCCGCGGGTGTTGGCCAGCACGCGACCGCAGTCGGAGAACGAGCGGGCGAACTCGAGCCGGTTCTCGTCCGGCACCCGGACGTCGCGCAGCTCGATGTCGGCCTGCCACAGCGCGCGCAACGAGACCTTGCCCGGGATGACGGTGGCCGTGTAGCCCTCGGCCGGGGTCTCCACGACGAACCCCAGCACCTCTCCGGAATCGGTGTCCCGCGCCCACACGATCACCAGGTCGGCGACGCTGCCGTTGCCGATCCAGCGCTTCGATCCGTTGATCACCCAGTGGTCGCCGCCGCCCGGTCCACGAACGCGGCGCGCGGTGGTCTCCAGCGCGATCGAGTCGGACCCGTGGTCGGGCTCGGTGAGCGCGAACGCGCCCAGCTTGTCCATCGCCGACATGGCGGGGAGCCAGCGTTGCTTCTGCTCCTCGGACCCGCACATCGCGATCGATTGCATGGCCAGGCCCGAGTGCACCCCGAGGAACGTGCCGAGCGACCCGTCGCCGCGGTGCAGCTCCATGTGCACCAGGCCGACCGAGAGCGGGCTCATCCCGGGCGCGCCGTAGCCGACGATGTCGTCGCCGACGATGTCGAGCTCGCCCAGCCTGCGGAACAGGTGCCAGGGCAGCTCGGCGTTGTCCCAGTACTCGTTGATGTCCGGCAGGACCTCGTGGTCGACGAAGGTGCGCACCTGCATGAACCGCTGCCACGCCTCGTCGGTGAACTGGTCCTGCACGGAGAAGAAGTCGGTGCCGAGAGCCTCACCGAGCTCGGTGTACGGGGTGGTCATGGAGGCTCCTTACCGTCGCAGGACACCAGCGATCCTCAGGCCTTCACGAGACAGAACGGATGGCCGACCGGGTCGAGGTAGACGCGGAAGCGGTCCGGGCTCGGTTGTACGTCGTGCTTGCGGGCGCCGACCGCGAGTACGGCGCGCTCACCTTCGTCGAGGTCGGGGACGTCGAAGTCGGGGTGGGCCTGCTGCGGGTGCTCCTGGCCCGGCCACTGCGGCGCACGGAAATCGCCCTCCTCGACCACCTGGAAGGCGAGCGTCGCGCCGGCGCCGCCGGACTCGAGCTCGGCCCATCCCTGGTGGGAGTCCGCAGCCACCGGCCATCCGGTGATCGCGGAGTAGAACCCGGCCAGTGCCACCGGGTCCGGACAGTCGATGGCGAACAGGGAGAACGTCGCGATACGAGTGCTCATGCCCGGGACCGTACGGTGCGACACCGACGATTCGACACCGACAACTCGACGGTGGGTGCGCGTCAGATTTGTAGGTGGCCGGTCGTGATCTTGTTGGCTCGGGCTGGTCAGCAGGCGGTGGGGGCGGTCGGGGTCTGGTTGTGCGGGTTGGTCCAGATCTGGTCGAAGCGGTTGCTGGCCTGCTGGGTGCGCAGGGTGAGGATGCCGGTGGCGCCGGGGATGTTCCAGCGCATGCCGGAGAGTTTGAGGCGTTGGCCGATCACGGCTTTGCAGCCGGCTTCGACGGCGCCGGAGCCGACGAACATGCCCAGGCTGCGGAAGTACCGCTACCTACATTCGTGTCGCACACCCCTCGACGCTCACCGGGGGGGTCGCTCAGCGTGGCGATGCGGTCAGTTGGCTGGCTCGCTGATAGGACACGTGCAGCACCCGACCCAGCTCGCGCACCGACATCCCGGTCCTCTTCAGTTCCAGTGCCGCTGAGCGCAGCTCCGCGGCCGCCTCGGCCCGCGCTGTGAGTTCCGCCGACCGTGCTTGATCGACGCGGTCGAGCTTGTGGCGCACCGATTCGGGCAGCTCCACCGTGACGTCGATGTCGATACCGGTCGGATCGCCCCTGGTCATCACGGCCACGAGGTCACGCGCCATCGTCTCGATCTCGTTGACCGAGCGGGCCTGCGTGTACCGCTCCACCTCGGGTACGTGGACGAGCCAGAATCCTCCGTCCCGCGTGGCGTGCGCGCTATAGGCGGTCATCGTCGCCACCAGCCCCTCCCCGGCTTGTCCTGGCATTCGCGATAGATCTGCTCGGTCAGCCGCTCGCCCACCTCGCGGTGACGTGGGATCGGGATCATCGCCCCGTCGAGACGGTAGACCGAGTGGTTGGCCCCCTCATGGTCGAGAGCGAAGTCGAGGCCCGACCGTCGTGCGGCGCGATCGATCCTCCGGACGATATCTCTCGGCCTCGTCATATTCTAGCCCGGGGTAGACGTATGTCGTCAATGCCGAGGTAGACAGGACTGTCGTCATAGTGGATCTCGTCCCCCGGGATCGGTGAAACCGGGGTGGACCTGCTGTGGGTCGCCATGGACGGGACGGTAGGGCCCGACACCGACAGTTCGTGCTCTGTCGCGCGAAAGTCCGGGTCCGGGTCCGGGTCCGTCCACGATGAGGGATCAGTCCCGGGGAAGGTCGTCGATCGCCCGGCGGACCCGCTTCACCGACACCGGGTAGCGGGTCCGCATCGGGTGCGCGTAGAGCGAGACGCGCAGCTCCTCGACCATCCAGCCGATCTCGCGCAGCTCCGGCGACGGCTCGACCCCCGGCGGCAGCTCGGCGAGCAGCTCGTCGTACTCGTCGGCGACCCTCCGTACCTCGGCCGTCCACGCCGCGTCCCGCTCGGTCCCGCCCGGCAGCTTGCCCAACCGCACCTCGACCGCCTGCAGGTAGCGCTTCACGTCGCCGAGGCGGGTCGCGCCGGCCACGGTGACGAACCCGGGCCCGACGAGCCGGTCCAGCTGCTCCCGCACGTCGGCCACACCGGCCCGGACCAGCGGCCCCTTCAGGTCGGCGAGCTGACGCTGCACCCGGTGCCACACCTCCAGCACCCCGCGCACCGCGCCGAGCACCTCCAGCGTGGTCGCGCCCAGGCGCATCCGCAGCAGCTCGGCCAGCCGGGCGAACTGCGCCTCGTCCCAGGCCGGGCCGCCGCCCCGGGCGACCAGATGATCGGCGGCGGCGCGCACGCAGTCGGTGAGCAGCGCGTCCACCGAACCGTGCGGGTTGCGGGACAACGTCAGCTTCTCCGCGTTGCCCAGTCCGCGCTGCACCTGCTTGGCCGGTGACGGCGCGCCGAGCAGCAGCAGCCGTCGCAGCCCGCGCCGGTGCGCCGGGTCGCGCTCGGCGGCGGTCGCGAACACCCGGACGTCGACGGTGCTCCCGCGGTCCACCAGTCCGGGGTAGCCGGTGACGACGTGGTCGCCACGCCGGATCGGGTGCTCGCGCGGCAGGGTGCCGATCGACCAGGTGGTCAGGCCCGTCCGCTCGATGTCGGTGCCGGCGGCGGCGAGTTCCCGGCGGACCTGTGGGGCCAGCTCGCGGCGCAGTGCCTCCAGGTCGGTGCCCCTGGCCAGCTCCGCCCCGTTCTCATCAAGAGCCCGGAAAGTGACCGTGAGGTGCTCGGGGAGCCGTTCGAGCTCCCAGTCCGCGCGCCGGATGTCCACGTTGCGCATCCGGCCGAGCTCGCGCTCCAGGCCGTCGAGCAGCGGTTCGGTCATCTCGGCGGAGCCGGCGCGCAGCCGGGTCAGGACGGCGCGCGCGTGGTCGGGCGCGGGGGAGAAGTTGCGCCGCAGCGTCCGCGGCAGCGTCTTGATCAGCGCGGTGACCAGCTCCTCGCGCAGGCCGGGCACCTGCCAGGTGAACGGTGTCGGGTCGATCTGGTGCAGCGCCGCGACCGGCACGTCGACCGTCACGCCGTCGCTGTGGTGGCCCGGCTCGAACGCATACGACAGCGGCAGCGTCAGCCCGCCCGCGGCCAGGTGGTCCGGGTAGGCGTCGCGGTCGACGTCGCGCGCGGCGTCGGTGGCCAGCATGTCCTCGGTGTAGGCGAGCAGCTCCGGGTTGTGCCGGGACTCCTTCTTCCACCAGGAGTCGAAGTGCCGCCCGGACACCACGCTCGCGGGGACCCGCTCGGCGTAGAACGCATGGAGCGTGTCCTCGTCGACGACCAGGCCGCGCCGACGCGCGCGGTGCTCGAGCTCTTCGGCGTCGTCGAGCAGCTCGCGGTTGGCGTGGAAGAACGGGTGCCGGGTCTCCCAGTCGCCCTCGACCAGGGCGTGCCGCAGGAACAGATCGCGGGAGACCTCGGGGTCGATCCGCCCGTAGTCGACGGCCCGGTCGGCGACCAGCGGGATGCCGTGCAGGGTGACCCGCTCGGTCGCGACGGCGGACGCGCGCTTGCGTGACCAGCGCGGTTCCGAATATGTCTTCTTGACGAGATGTTGCGCGAGCGGCTCGATCCACTCCGGCTGGACCGGCGCCACCGTGCGCGCCCAGAGCCGGGTCGTCTCCACGAGCTCGGCGGCCATCGCCCAGCGCGGCGGCTTGCGCGCCAGCGAGGAGCCGGGCCAGATCGCGAACTTCGCCCCGCGGGCTCCGAGGTACTCCTTCGGTCCGCGCCGTTCTTTCGGGTCCTTGCGGTCCTTCGTCTCGGCCGCCGGGTCGAGCAGGCCGACCTGCGAGAGCAGCCCGGACAGCAGCGCCTGGTGGATCTTGTCGGCGTTCGACGCCCAGTCCGTCGAGGAGTCG
Organism: Pseudonocardia sp.; assembly: GCA_030451825.1. Classification (GTDB taxonomy): domain Bacteria; phylum Actinomycetota; class Actinomycetes; order Mycobacteriales; family Pseudonocardiaceae; genus Pseudonocardia. Next base: position 8,497 of record JAKDNL010000204.1, read on the forward strand.
TTCGCGCTCATCCCGGCTCCGCGGGCGGCCTGACGGAGCTGACCGTGCAGGTCCCACCACTCGCGCACACGCAGGTAGTGCAGGAAGTCGTCGCGGATCTCGCGGCGGAACTTGCTGCCGCTCAACGCGTCCCGGCGCTCGTTCAGGTGGTCCCACAGGCGCAGGTAGGACAGGAAGTCGGAGCCGTCGGTGGCGAAGCGTGCGTGCTTGGCGTCCGCGGCCTGGCGCTGCTCGACCGGGCGCTCGCGCGGGTCCTGCACCGAGAGCGCGGCCGTGATGACCAGCACCTCACGCAGGCAGCCGACCCGGTTCGCCTCGACCAGCATCCGGCCCAGCCGCGGGTCCACCGGCAGCCGGGCCAGGGCCTGCCCGACGGCGGTCAGCGACGTCCGCCCGCTGTCGGTGCCGTTGCTCGTGCCGCTGGTTCGCCCGGCGACCGCCGGGCTCACGGCGCCGAGCTCGTGCAGCAGGGCCAGGCCGTCGTCGATCGAGCGCCGGTCCGGGGGTTCCACGAACGGGAACGCGGAGATCTCGCCGAGGTCCAGCGCGATCATCTGCAGCACGACCGAGGCGAGGTTGGTGCGCAGGATCTCCGGGTCGGTGAACTCGGGGCGGGCGTCGAAGTCGTCCTCGGCGTAGAGCCGGATCGCGATGCCGTCGCTGGTGCGCCCGCAGCGCCCGGCGCGCTGGTTCGCGCTGGCCTGGGAGATCTTCTCGATCGGCAGTCGCTGCACCTTGAGCCGGCGCGAATAGCGCGAGATCCGCGCGGTGCCGGTGTCGACGACGTAGCGGATTCCGGGCACGGTCAGCGACGTCTCGGCGACGTTCGTGGCCAGCACGACCCGGTTGCCGGTGTGGGGTTGCCAGACGCGCTGCTGCTCGGCCGTGGACAGGCGTGCGTACAACGGCAGGATCTCGGTGTTGCGAAAGTTGCGGCGCTCCAACGCCTCCGCGGTGTCGCGGATCTCCCGCTCGCCGGGCAGGAACACCAGCACGTCGTGTCCTTGCCCACCCGCCCCGGACTCGCGCTGCAGCTCCGCGACGGCGTCGCCGATCGCGTCGAGCTCCTCGCGGTCCGGGTCGGCGTCCGGCTCGTCGGGGTCGACGACGGGCCGGTACCGCACCTCGACGGGATAGGTCCGCCCGGAAACCTCGACGATCGGGGCGGGCTGCGCCGGCGTCCCGAAGTGCTTCGCGAAGCGCTCCGGGTCGATCGTCGCCGAGGTGATGACGACCTTGAGGTCCGGACGGCGGGGGAGCAGCCGGGTCAGGTAGCCCAGGATGAAGTCGATGTTGAGGCTGCGTTCGTGCGCCTCGTCGATGATCAGCGTGTCGTAGCGGGTGAGGTCCTTGTCGCCGGCCAGCTCGGCCAGCAGGATCCCGTCGGTCATGAGCTTGACCAGCGTGGACTCGCCGACCTGGTCGGTGAACCGCACCTTCCAGCCGACCGCGCCACCGACCTCGACGCCCAGCTCCTCGGCGATCCGGGCCGCCACGGTGCGCGCGGCCAGGCGCCGCGGCTGGGTGTGGCCGATCATGCCGTGCACGCCGCGCCCGAGCTCCAGGCAGATCTTGGGCAGCTGTGTGGTCTTCCCGGATCCGGTCTCCCCGGCGACGATCACGACCTGGTTGTCCCGGATCGCGTCGGAGATCTCGTCGCGACGCGCGCTGACCGGCAGCGTCAGCGGGTAGGTGATCGTCGGGACTGCCTCGCGCCGACGCGCCAGCCGGTGCTCGGCCGAGGCGACCGACTGTGCGACGCGCTGCTGGGCCCGCCCGTCGCGGGCGCGATCGAGGCGGTGCCGCAGCCGTCCGGCCTCGGCCGGGCCGAGCGCCGTGATCCGCTCGGTGAGGGCGTCCAGCTCCTCCGGCCCGAGGACGGGCTCATCCGGCTCGGCTGCGTGGCTCTCCGATGCACGAGAGCTCCTCTCGTCCACCCCCGCTGGACGGGAGGAGCTCTCGTCCAGCGGGAAGGGGGCGGGGCCCGGCGCCGTACCCGTGGCGGGCGCCCTCCGGCCCCCCCGCCCCCGGCGGCGCGGGGGGCGCCCCCCGGCCGGGCCGCCCCCCCCCGCCCCCCCCCGCAGGGGGGGGCC
>JAKDNL010000834.1 GCA_030451825.1 Pseudonocardia sp.
ATGACTTTGCTCAGCCGAGCGTCTGCCCGATCGCCCTGTCCAGGGTCTGGGCGGTCCGCCTGCTGGTGAGTCGACGGCCCAGGTAGTTGTCCTGCGTCATCGACACCTTCGCGTGGCCGAGCTGGTCGGCGATCTGCCGGGCGGACAGGTCCCCCTCGTCGAGCAGTGTCGCGCACGTCTTGCGGAACACGTGGCTCGTGACCCACGCGAACTCCCCGCTCCCGCGCGCCTCCCGGAGTTCCCGCGACAGGTTCGACGGATCGCGCCATCCGCCGATCGCGTCCGGGAACAGCGGCCGATCGCCGGTCGTGCCGATCTTCCGGCGTTCGAGCATCCGCACCGCGAAGAGCGGCAGTGGGAGCGTGCGGTGCCCTGCGTCGGACTTCGTCCGGCAGGCCCGCAGCAGCCCGGCCCCCCTCACACGCAGGATCTTGTGGTCGATCTCGACGGTCGCGCGGTCCATGTCGATGGCGTTCCAGTCGACCGCGATCGCCTCGCCTATGCGGACGCCCGTGGCCAGGAACCAGCGGGTGAGGTCGGGCAGATCTCGACGGACCGCGATTCGGTCTGCCTCCAGCTGGGCGAGCCATCGCGCGCACTCCGCGATCGTCAGGCTGCGCGCCTTGACCGGGTGACGGGTCTTCCGGACGCGGCCGATGTCGCGGACCGGGTTGGTCGGGATCGCGCCATAGCGAGCCGCATACCCCATGACGCCGGACAGCACGCTGCGGCACGCCTTGGCCGCGCCGGAGCCGCTTCGGGTGCCCACCGCCGAGACGAAGTCGTCGAGCCGGGCGACCGTCGCATCGCCGAGGCGGAGCGCGCCGACGCCCGGGAGGACGTGCCGGTCGAGGTAGTGGCGGTAGAGCCGTGCGGTGTTGGGCGACTTCTCGCCGGCGTCGACGTCGGCCTGGACGTCGCGGTACCAGCGCTCGGCGACGTCACGGATGTGGGTCGTCGGCCCCAGCGCCGTCTGGGTCGGCGCCGTCCGCTCCGCCAGCGCCTTCTTCAGCTCCCGTTCGGCCGCGGCTCCGGAGGGGCCCCGCCGGGACACGAGCCGGCGCTCGCCGTCCAGGTCGCGCACGTACGTCCGGGCTGTCCAGGTGCCGTCCTTCAGCCGGGCCCGGCTGATCGTTCCGAACGAACCGACCGGTATCGGAAGCCGCAGCATGACGATCCTCCTACGCGACGTCGTTGTCGAGGGAGGCGAACCACTCCCGGACCACGCGCTCGTCGTAGCGGAGGTAGCGACCGACGCGGTGGCCGCGCGGCCCGTAGTCGTGCTGGCGCCACTGGTAGAGGGTCTTGCGTGGGATGCGGAGAAAATCGGCGACGTCCTGCACGCTCCAGAGCCGATCGAGGTGCTCGGGCATGAGATCACCTTCCGGTGTCGACGGGGAGCCGTCGGGGGAGACGACCCGGCGGCCAGCATCGACCGACGTTGCTGCGTCTGCGTGGTCGGCGCAAGGGACGGGCGTGGTCGGGGGTCCGGCCACTTGCGCAGCACCGCGCCGACGCCCTGACCACGCGGCAGCAACGGATCGACAGCACGAGGAACACGGAGCGGCAGCGCGTGGTCGAACCGTTGCCGAGCTGGTCAGCGCGGGCGTGGATGCTCGCGCCGACCGCTCGCGGAGGGCACACTGCGTCGGTGGCCACGATCAGCGTGCTCGACCGGGAGATGTACAGCGAGGCCGAGGCGGCCCGCTACCTTCGCCTGCCGCAGAGCACGCTGCACTACTGGCTCGAGGGCGGGGAGCGCCGCTCCAAGGTCTACGCCCCGGTAATCCGGCAGGAGCCGACGGGCCGCCACGCCCCGGTCACGTGGGCGGAGTTCATCGAGGCCGGACTGCTGCGCAGCTACCGCCGCAACGGCATCCCGATGGGCGAGCTCCGCGCGTTCATCGACCTCCTGCGTGATCGCTACCAGGTCCCGTACCCACTGGCCGACCGCCGCCCGTACGTCTCCGGCCGCGAGCTCGTCGTGGCCGCCCAGGAGAAAGCCGGGCTCGATCCCGACTTCTGGCTCGTCGCACCGGTCCGCGGCCAGCTCCTGCTCCTGCCTGCTTCGGACGACTTCTTGCGGCGGGTGACCTGGGAGGGCGACACGGCAGCCGGATGGCGGCCGCACGACGACCCCGGCTCACCCGTCGAGATCGACCCCGACCTGCGCCATGGCCGACCGGCGGTGGGCGGCATCAGCACTGCGGTCATCCGCGAGCACGACGAGGCGGGGGAGGACGACGAGGACATCGCGGAGG
>JAKDNL010000205.1 GCA_030451825.1 Pseudonocardia sp.
TCTCATCGCGACACGCCGACCGAGAGCCTGCTCTTGCAGGGCCTGAATAAGCCTCCATGCGCGAGGCTCCCCAACACGAACCTCGCCGACAGCCGCTTCCCGAACCTCGCGGTCGGCACGCACTTCCTCGACTCGCTCGAGGCGTCGAAAGAGGCCACGATCTTGAGCAGGGTCCGGGAGGTCGTCGAGATGCTCCTGTGGACCGGACAGTGAACCATCGCGCGGGTGGCCCGCAGCCTCGGCGTCGACCGCCGCACGGTCCACCGGAAGTACCCCGGGCGCCGAGTCACGGAGCGCGAGTACGATCCGCCGGACCCAGCCGACGGCGAGCCGAGCTTGCCGTGGGTCGGTTGACGTACGGGTGCCGCATGGTGCGGCACCAGTACGCGGGGGTCCGCGCCGGTACCCACCGGATACGGCGGCGGTCCTGGGAGCGTGGCGCTACCTGCGGCAATGGCGTCCTGCGGAGAGCGTTCCGGCTGGTCTCGAAGCCGCCCGAAGTGGGCTGGATAAGCACTCGTAATGCGTAAGTCGCGGGTTCGATACCCGCGGGCGACTCCACGAATTCCCCGGTAGGCCTGTCTGCAGGGAGCTCGTCTCTTGGTCAATGCGATGTCGTCCGACGCGTGGGGGCGGGGGGTGTTGTGCAGGCGGGGGTGGGGTGGGGAGCCCCAATCCCGGCGAGCGCGGGGGGGGCCCCCGGCGCCGAGCGGGGGGGGGGCGCAGACGGCGGGAGCCGATTGCGGTCCACGAGTCGGTCCACGAACTGCAACGCACCGCTCCCTGTCATGCCCACTTCGACGACGCTGGTGCCACCTGATGCCCGGTGTTCCGGCCGTGCGGGCGTGAACATGCCGACTACGGATCAGAAGGTTAGGGATTCGAATCCCTTCGGGCGCACCACGAAACCCCTGGTGGATTGCTTGCGTGGCGACCACAAGGGGTTCTTGCGGTCAGGAAGCTCCGGTCCGGCTTCGGGAATCCGACGGGCGATAGTGACCTCTCCGGGCTCGCTGGCCAGTTGGGTGAGGCTGCACGTGGCTATACCCAGCCCCGACCCGCATCGGGGAAAACTGCTCCGTGTTCGTCGCCCAGACGGAATCCCCGGCTCCTCGACCTCCCCCCGCAGAAGGACGCATCGGGCCGGGGTGGGCCCGGGTTCGAGTCCCGTAGCCCGTCACGGGACGCGAACGACGACCCGGCCGACGGTCTGGCCCGGTGCGTGGCGGTTGTCGGGTGACTCGCGGTGACGGGCCCGCATCGCCGTCTCGGCGAGCGCGGGGAGCGCATTTTCGGTGCGCACAGGTTGTCCAGGTGGGGCCGCTGGAGTGGCTCGGTCATGCGTTCAGGGTGCCGGTGCGCCGCCGTGGCTGAGGCGTGTGTCGCAGCAGGTCAGCGGCGATGGCCGCTGACGATGTCCCACGTCGTCCAGGCCGTTCGGCAGTACCGTCCCCGCGTCACACCCTGGCAGTGGGCCGAACGTTCTCCGGAGAGCCGAGGCGGATTAGCCCACTTGCCGGTCCCGGCCGGCCCAGAACGGAGCACGCAGGACCTTCTTGTCGATCTTGCCGGCCGGATTGAGGGGGAGGGCCTCGACGAAGTCCAGGGTCTTGGGAGCAGACACGCTCCCAAGCTCGGCCTTGACGTGGGCCACGAGTTCGTCGGTCGTCACCCCGACGTGCTCGGCACGGACCACAATGGCGTGCACGGCCTCACCCCATTTCTCGTGCGGTACGCCGATGACCGCCGCCTGGGCGACCGCGGTGTGGGCGAGCAGCACGTCCTCGACCTGGCGGGGGAAGACGTTGAAGCCACCGGAGACGACCATGTCCTTCTTCCGGTCGACGATGTAGAGGAAGCCGTGCCCGTCCAGGCGTCCGATGTCGCCGGTGTGCACCCAGCCGTCGCGCAGCGTCTCGGGATTGCGGGAGGAGTCGACGTAGCCGATCATCTGGCCGAGCTGGCGGGAGCAGATCTCGCCGACCTCGCCCAGAGGAAGGTCAGCGCCGCTGTCGTCCCGGATGGCGACGTCGGCGTAGCCCATCGGCCGTCCCGCCGAGGCAAGCCGCTCGACCCATTCTGGAGAGTCGATCCGGTGCTCGTTCTTGCGCAGGCACGAAACGTATCCGGGCTCGGTGCCGGCGTAGGCCTGGACGAAGATCGAGCCGAAGACGTCCAGCGCCTCCCGCAGCCGCTCCGGCGCGATCGGAGCACCGGCGTAGATCATGGTCTCCAGCGACGAGAGGTCGTGCTCGGCTCGTCCGGGGTGGGTGAGCAGCAGGTAGACGATGGTCGGTACGACGGCGGTCGCGGTGACCCGGTGACGCGAGATCGACTCCATGAGCAGGTCTGCGTCGAGACCGGGGAGCATCACGTTGGTACCGCCGCGCAGGAACGTCGGCATGACGAAGATCTGTGTGTAATGGGTCAGCGGTGCACCGTGGGCGAAGACCTCGCCGAATCTGGTGTCCCCGATCTCCAGGCCGGCGGTGATCGAGTAGTGGCCCCAGGTGAAGTGCGACTGCACCACTCCCTTGGGGTCACCGGTGCTACCGGAGGTGAACAGCACGTAGCACTCGTCGTCCTCGGAGAGCGGCACGTCGGGTGCGCCGGTGGGACGTCCGTGGAGCAGGTCGGCGTGACCGATGGTGCCGGGCGGGGCAGTGGTCGGGTCGCCTACGCGGATGACCCGATTGAGCAAGGGCAGCCGCTCACGCAGTTCGTTCGCGATGTCGTCGAACCGGGCATGGTAGATGAGTGTCGTCGTCCCGGTCTGCTCGAGGTTCGCGGCGTGCACCGCGACGGCCGCCCGGGTCGGCATCTGGACCAGCACGGCGCCGGCCTTCCAGATGCCGTGCTGGGTCGGGATGAACTCCAGGCAGTTGGGCAGCAGCAGCCCGACGCGGTCGCCCTTGCCGGTGCCGAGTTCGATCAGACCGTGGGCCGTCCGGTCGGCGGCCTCCTGCATCTCCCCGTAGGTCAGGCTGCGGTCACCGTCGATGAGCGCGGTGCGCTCGCGGTAGTAGGTGCAGACGCGGTCGAAGACCCTCGGCAGGGTTCCCCACATGTCCAGTTCCTCCTCGCGGTTCAGTCCGGCCGGCCGCGGGGACGGCCACCGTGTGATGACGATAGGGAGCCGCGCCGATCCGGTCGTCCCCCCACAGGACGAGCGCGGCCCCCCTCGGAGTGCCCGGCACCTCTCGATCAGCGGGAGGGCGTCTGGTTCGTGGCGATGGCGATCGCCTGGGACCGGTTCAGCGCCCCGAGGTTTGCGCAGGACGTGCTTGACGTGGGTCTTCACGGTGTCTTCGCTGATCACCAGACGGTCGGCGATCACACGGTTGGCCGCCCCCGTCACGATGAGCGAGAGGACCTCGTGCTCCCGGACCGTGAGCTCGTCGAGCCGGCTTGCGTCTGGCCAGGCGGACGGTCGTCGGTCGAGATCGTCGTCTGCGGGGATCGTGGACAGTGCCTGCCGTAGCCCGTCGCTCCTGGGCGCGGACACGTCCGAGGGTCGCCATCCGCTCGTAGAGGAGTCCGAAGTTCTCGGCGACGGCCCAGAGCACATCGCGGTCGGTGTGGTCGACGAGCCGCCCCGACGGAAGGTGATCGGCGTGCAGGATTCCGACGACCTCACCCGCCGCGATGACCGGGGCGGCGACGTACGCGCGGGAGTGACCGGACTCCACGATGATCTGCCGGGAGACGGCCGTCGTGGTCGTGTCCCGCACCAGCGCAGGGCGGAGGTCGTGTATCAGCAACCCCTTCGGCTCGTCGCCGTCGACCGTGATCGCCCGGTCCACCCACGGGCTGAACCACCGATCGCGCTCCTCGGAGTCACGGAAGTGGGCGAGCCAGGGCGACCAGGCGCCCTCGGACACGCGGGACAGCACCGCCCGGCCGAATCCGCACCGATTGACCAACTCCTGGCAGACCCGGGCGACGAGTTCGGTCGACGAGGGTAGGCGCCGCAGGTGGACCAGGGTCTCAGACGCCGCCTCGAAGCGGGTGGCCCGAGCATCCCGCTGTTGCTTCCGAACGTTGTCCACCTGGACGTGGGTGCGGACGACCAGATCCTCCGCCCGGTACCGGGCGACCGCACATCGCTGGGGCGCACGAAGTTGGGCGAGCATCGAGCGGGCCTGGTTCAGTAGGAGGTCGACCCAGTGGTTTGGCCCTGCGGCCAGGGTCGCAGGGAGGTCGAGTGGCCCGGGGTGATCACCGCGCAGCGCCGTGCCCAGGTCGTGGGCCAGGGCCCGGGCGGCGCGCAGCTCGCGGCGTTCGGTCCGTAGCCATTCCGGTTGCACGGCCGTGGAGGGGCCGGGGTCGGGCTCCGGTTCACCACCGTGAGTGGACGGACAGAGGGGAGCGAGAGTTGCGGTCATGAGTGCGTCGGCCTCCCTGAGGTGTGCAGGTACCTGGCGATGGCCTCGGCTCGGTTGGTGGCCCCGAGCTTGCGCAGAATCTGTCTGACATAGGACTTGACGGTCGTCTCCGCGACGGTCAGTCGGTCTGCGATCTCGCTGTTGGTCGCACCGGTGAGCACGAGATCGAGGACCTCGCGCTGGCGTCCGGTGGACCGCGAGTCGTGCTCACCGAGTGCGGACGCCGCAGGTCCGGTCGCGGAGTAGCCCGACAGCACCGGTCCCGCGGACCGGCTCAGCCCCAGCGGGGCGGTGGAGTATCCGGTGAGCGCGCCGGCCGACTCGTCGAGCGCGGCGACGATCAGGTCTCGACGTCGGTCGAGCTGTTCGGCGAATATGACGTGCTCCAGGACGAGGCCGAGGGTGTCGGCGAGCAGACGCACTGCGTCGAGGTCGGGGCCGTCGACCCGGGGGTGTACCCGGTCACCGTGCAGCAACGCCATCACCGTGTCGCCGACGACGACGGGGGCCACCACATAGCCCCGGGTACGCGTAGCCAGGACCAACGGACGGTGCGCGCGGGTCTTGTTGGGGGTCGGTCACCAGCAATGGGCTGCGTCGGCGCACCACCTCGGCGGCGACCAGCGGCGTGGTGAGCGGGATCCGGACGTCGTGCAACCGGGTGGCCGCCGCATCCCCGTCGGTCGACCACCACTCGGGCCGCCACATCGATCCTTCGACGGTGAATACCATTCCGCGGTCGAGTCGGCAGACGTGGGGGACCTCGGTCGCGGCCTGCCGGAGCACGTGCTCGACCGAACCCGCCGCCCGGAGACGGGGTACGGCGGCATGCAACCGGCCCCCGACGGACAGATCGGTAGGCGCGCCGGCCGCAGGCGCCGCGCGTCGCGCATCGTTCGCGTTTTCCAACCGCCGGATCCGGTTGCTGCTCCCGGTCGAGGGCACTACTGCCGTCACACTGCCTCCACGATGAGGTGCGGTGTCTCAGGATTTACTTTCAGATCGTGAGTATGGAGACGGACGTCACGCCAGTCAACATCGGGGTTGGTCTGGAGTCGGTTCAGCAGGAGAAATGGAAGCCAAGAGCACTCGGAGGGAACCTCTGGTGGTTTCAGAAAGTTTCCGGTGCTTCACTTGTCACGTCTGTTCGATGCCGGCCCGGCAGGGGTGGGAGTACCACGAGGAAGGTCAGATGTCCCTTACCGACACAACCACCAGGGCCGTCGACCGCCTGTCGGTCCCGCTGATCGTCGCACCCATGACCGGGGTGTCCGGGGTCAACCTCGTCGCCGCGGCCTGCCGTGCGGGCGTCGTCGGCAGCTTCCCGACGCACAACGCCGGCTCCCCGGTCGAGCTCGACGACTGGTTGCACCGGATCGCCGCCGCCCGGCCCCCGGCCGGGCAGTGGGGGTTGGTGGCGCCCAACCTGGTGGTCCATCGCAGCAACCCACGACTTGACGACGACGTCGAGGTCCTGGCGCGGCACCGGGTGGAACTGGTGATAGCCAGCGTCGGATCCCCGGCATCGATCGTCGAACCGCTGCACGCCGCAGGGACCCAGGTACTCGCCGACGTCGCCTCCCTCCGCCACGTGGACCGCGCCCTGGAAGCCGGCGCGGACGGACTCGTCCTGCTGGGCGCGGGCGCCGGTGGGCAGACGGGATGGGCGAACCCGTTCGCCTTCGTGCGCGCCGTCCGCGAGCGGTTCGCCGGTCCCATCGTGCTCGCCGGTGGCATCGGCGATGGCTGGGCCCTGCATGCGGCACGGGTGCTGGGTGCCGACCTCGGCTACCTGGGGACCCGATTCATCGCTTCGGCCGAGAGCCTGGCCTCGGACGCGTACCGCTCAGCGCTGGTGTCGGCGACGATGGACGACGTCCACCTCACCGCCGGAGCGGGCGGGCTGCCTGCAAGCCTCCTCGAGGGCTCGCCGAGCTCGTCCGGCGGCGGCTTCTCCCAGGCGGGTCTGCTCGCAGCCGGCGAGGTCTGGAGCGCGGGCCACTGTGTGTCGGGCGTGCACCGGGTGGAACCCGCCGCGGAGATCATCTCCCGGGTCGAGCGCGAGTACCTCTCCGCGGTCGCCGCATCCGACAACGTGGCGTGGCCCGACCTGCGCCGTCGGGGGAGGATCACCCCCCCGCACAGCCGTTCTCCCTCCGCGGGATGACGTCTGCCCAGGGCCTCATCAAGAAGTGCCTGACCTACTGGGACATCGCCACCCCGGTCTCCGAATGCGGCCAGCCGATCGAGCCGCAGTCCGTCACCGCGGCCGCACCGGCCGCCGCCCACGCCTGACCCCCGTTCCGGTACGAGAGGACGATCCATGAGCAACCACGAAGAGCACTCCCGGCGCTGGCTGTCCGCGCTCACCAGCGGAACCGGCCAGACCGTGGCCCTGTACGCAGACAACCTGGTCTACGACGACCACGCCGACCGGGACTGCGTTCTGGTCAAGCTCAGCTAAGGCGGAGCTGGCGCCGTGGGTCGCGCCGTACTCCAACACCAACCCCGGCAACGGGGTCGGCATCCATCGGTTCGAGCTCCTCGAGCCGCACCCGGTGCCGGGGGTCAATGGCAACCCGTCGGTGGTCACCCGCTGGGCCTGGACCGGCACCGGGCTCGGCACCTACCGAGGGGTCCCCACGAACGGTAGGGAGCTGCTGTCCACGTCTGGGCTCACGTGGCACCAGCTCGACGCCGACGGGAAGATCGCCCGGGAGGCGACCTACTGGAACGACACGCCCGTCCTGCAGGAACTCGGGATCCCGCTCGCGACTCCAGCATACTGGGAGGAAGGATTCGACCTGGCCTCGCTCGCGGGCTGAGTACGGAACGTCATCGCGCGTGCCACCGGCCGGATCGGGAGTGGCACGCGCGATCGACGTCCGCGTCGAACGCGGTGAGCCTTGCCCGGCACAGTGATCGGAAGGGAAGCGGTGACGACGGAGGAAGCCGCGACCGGGCGTCGTCCCCGGGACCGCCGGGAGCTGATCGTCGCGGCCGCAGGACGGATGTTCGCCGAGCGCGGCTTCCACAACGTCGGAACGGACGACATCGCCGCAGCCGTGGGGGTCACCGCCGGTGCCCTCTACCGGCACGTACGCAACAAGCAGGACCTACTCGCGCGCACGATCAGCAGCAGCTTCGAGCGGGCGGTCGAGGAACTGGAACACCACCGCGACGGCGGGCTCGACGGGTTGGTGGAGGCGCTTGTCGCGGCATCCGCGAGTCGGCGCGATCTCGGGGTGCTCTGGACCCGCGAGATCCGCAATCTGGACCCGGCATACCGGGCCGAGGTGCGCGAGCAGTTCTTCGCGCTCGTCAGCCTGCTGACCGAGGAGGTGCGGATCCGTCGCGAGGACCTGTCGGCCGACGACGCCGAGCTGCTCGTGTGGGCGATCTTCGCGGTGTTGACGAGCCCGGCGTACCACCCGACCGCGGCATCACCCTCGTTCATCGCGGACGTCGCCCGGGCCATGGTCGCGGCGATCATCACCACGCCACCGCCCGCGATCCCGCTCCCGCCCCGGCACGGAGGCCCGCTGCCCACTGCCGGCGCAACCGGCTTGCTCCCGCGGTCACGCCGGGAACGCCTCCTGATCGTCTCCACGCGCCTGTTCGTCGAGCGCGGCTACCCGGCGGTGAGCATGAACGAGGTGGGCGAGGCCGCGGGTGTGACCGGCACCGCCGTCTACCGCTACTTCCCCTCGAAGTCGGAGTTGCTGGCGGCGTGCCTCACCCGCGCCGCCGACCCGCTACGGCTGGGGCTGGACCGGGCACTGAAGAACGCCCGGACGCCCACCGAGGCCCTGGACGGTGTTGCCGCCGACTATTCCGAGTTCGCGCTCCGGAACTATGAGCTGCTCGGACTGCTCCTCGGCGAGACGGTGAACCTGCGGGGTCCGGCCCGGCAGCAGGTGCGTGTGGCGCAGCGGGAATACATCGCCGAGTGGCTGGCCCTGCTGCGCGGCGCCCGGCCCGGCATCGCCCCGGCCCGCGGGTCGTTCCTCGTGCACGGTGCGATGGGTGTGATCAACGACGTGGCCCGGACCGGCTCGCTGCGGCACCGGGCGGAGGTCGCGGTCCGGCTGCCGGGGCTCGCCGTGCGGGTACTGCAGGCGTGAGTTCCGGCAGTCGGCCGGTACCAGCCCACCCGCGGCGGACACGGCGTAGCAGTACGCTGCCTGGCTCAGCGGCTGATCCGGGAGGCGAGACGGTCGCCGTCCCTGGTGCCCGGCAGCGGTGATCCGTCCCGGTCGTGGCGGTCCTGCAGAAGCGCCGCCGCCCGGTCCAGCAGTTCGGGTGCGATCGGTTCAGGCGGGTAGCGGGAGACTCGGTCGAGCAGGATCGGCGGGTTCCGGTGCGGATTGGGGCCCGGGTTGAAGAACTCGGTCATCAGTGTGTGCCGGTAGTACTCCCCGGCGAAGTCGAGCCGGTCCCCCGGTCGCCCAGGCGGTCCAGATGGCGGCGCGACGTGAGTATCGAGAGTTTGGAACCACGTCAAGGTTCCGAGGAAACCCCGGTTCACTTCGGAGGGAAGCCTTGCTCGATCCCGAGGCACGCGTGCGCCATCGTGTCGAGCATGGCGGCGAGCCGGTCGTCAGCCAGGCCGCTGCGGAAGAACAGCGTCGACTGGATCGCGCCGATGGCGGCGTGTACAGCCAGACGGAGCTCACCGTCGGCGAGGTTGCGGCGCAGCGGGGCGAGCGCGTGCACCCACTCCTCGAGATAGTGCCGCTGGGTGCGGCGCAACCTGCGCCGCGCCTCCTCGGGCAGGGTGTGTGCCTCCCGGTGGTAGACCGCGAGCACCGCACCGTCCTCGATCGCGACCTCAATGTGGTCTCTGACCAGCAGTGTCAGTGTCGCCTGGTCGTCGAGGCCGCGTTCGACGATATCGGCTGCGCCGGCCCGCAGCCGGTCCATGACGCGGTCCAGCAGCGCGACGAGGATGGCTTCCTTGGTGCGGAAATGGCGGTAGATGCCCGACCCGACGATGCCGGCCTGCGCTCCGATGTCGGTCATGGCGACGGTGTGGAATCCGCGCCGCGCGGCGAGCTCGGCCGCCGCGGCGAGGATCCGCTCCTTGCGTGCGGGATCGCGGTGCCGGGTCGGGACCATCGGTCGGGCGGTGCTGTGCGGGTCCGGCGATGCCATCTGGCCATCATGGCAAGAGACCGCTACAGTCGCCACTAGTGAATTTGAAATCACCTCCTGAGCGTGCTCCGGTGCGCCGGGTCGAGGGCGGGAGTCGGCGTGGACTTCGTGGAGAGTGATGAGCACCGCGACCGCGCGAACGACGCGTGCACGGAGCTGTGGCACGCGCTGGGTGACGCGGGGTCGGCTGCGCGACCCGGAGGCGACCGGGGAGGCGTTCCGGCACGGCTGGTTCCACTCCGGCGACGTCGGCCGGTTCGGGCCGGACGGCGTGCTGTGGTTCACCGACCGCTCCAAGGACGTGATCAAGCGCGGTGGGGAGAACGTCGCCTCGCTGGAGGTGGAGCCGGCGGTCTACGACGCCGCCCGGACGTCGCCGAGATCGTGGTGGTCCGGCGTCCGCACGAGCGGTGGAGCGAGGCGATCACTGCGGTGGTGATGCCGAAGCCGGGTGCCGACGTGGACGCCGACCAGCTGCGCACCGGTCTGAAGGAGCGGCTCGACGGCTACAAGGTGCCCAAGTCGGTGATCGTGGTCGACGAGCTGCCCCGCACGTCCACCGGAAAGATCCAGAAGAACGTCGTCCGCGAGCAGTACGCGGCGCACTACGGGAGTGACCAGTGACGGTCCTGAAGTCGATGCTCGATGTCTCCTCGGAGGCGTGCTCGAGCAACCGCAAGCACCAGCTGGAGCTGGTGGACACCCTGAACGAGCAGCTGGAGACTGCCATCGCCGGTGGCGGTGAGCGGTACACGCAGCGGCACCGCGACCGGGGCAAGCTCCCGGTCCGCGAGCGGCTGGAGCTTCTGCTCGACCCGGACAGCCCGTTCCTGGAACTGTCCGCGCTCGCCGCGTGGGGTACCGAGTTCACCGTCGGGGGCAGCGAGCTCACCGGGATCGGCGTGGTCTCCGGTGTCGAGTGCGTGATCATCGCCCACGACCCGACGGTGCGCGGCGGGTCGATGAACCCATACTCGTTGCGCAAGACCCTGCGCGCGTTGGAGATCGCCCGCACGAACCGGTTGC
>JAKDNL010000835.1 GCA_030451825.1 Pseudonocardia sp.
GGGGCGGGGGGGGGCCCCCCGCCCCCCCCCCCCCCCGGCCCGGGGGGGCAGGGGGTGATGCGGGGAGCCGCCGCGCCCCGGGGGGCCCCGGGGTGGGCGGCCACCCCCCCCGGGGGACCCCCGCGCCGGCCCCTACCCGCGCCGCCGGGGGCGCCGATCGGGACCGGACCACCGATCACGGGGTCCTGCGGGCCAGCAGGGACGCCTCGCCGTCTCCCTCGACGTGGTCGAGGACGTCGAGGTCACCGAACGCGGCAAGCAGCTCCCCGGGCGCCGCCCGGAACCGCCCGCCCTCGTCGCCGACCTCGCTGAGCACCGTCACGGCCAGCAGCCCGCCGGGCCGCAGCGCCGCGGCCAGGGGCGGGTAGAGCGCGGGCTCGCGGAACCGTTGGCAGACGACGACGTCATAACCCCCGTCCGGGTCGCGTCCCGCCGGCAGGCCGCCGTCGAGGTCGGCGCGGACCCAGCGGATCCGCTCGCCCACCCCGTGTCGCTCGGCGAGTTCCGCCCCGCCGGCCAGACCGGTCGCGGAGACATCCACCGCATCCACCACGAACCCGCGCAGCGCCAGCCACACCGCGACCGCCCCCCGCCCGCACGCGACGTCCAGGGCCCGCCCGGGGGACGGCAGAACGTCCGCACGGCCGAGCAGCGCCGACGGGGGCATCGGCTCGCCGACCGAGACGGCGGCGTGCCGGGAGTCCCACCGCTGCCGGTCCGACCCGGCCATCACCGGCCCACCGGGCGCCGGGACCGCGTCGTGGCACGGTCGCCCGGCGCGCCCCGCCTCCGGACCGGTCCCACGGACCTCACCCCTGCAGCGCCGCGACGACCTCGTCGATGACCCCGTCCAGCCCGACGTCGCGCTGCTCGCCCGAGACCAGGTCCTTGAGCCCGACGGTGCCGGCCTCGAGGTCGCGCTCCCCCAGCACCAGCGCGAACCGGGCCCCGGAGCGGTCCGCGGTCTTCATCGCACCCTTGAGCCCGCGCCCGCCGTAGGACAGGTCCACCCGTACCCCGCGGGCCCGCAGCGCCGCCGCGATCACGACCAACCGGCGCCGCGCGGTGTCACCCAGCGGCACCCCGAACACCTCGACCCGCGCCGTCGACCAGGGCGTGACGCCCTCCGCAGCACAAGCCATGATCGTCCGGTCGACGCCGATGCCGAACCCGACACCGGACAGTTCCGGGCCGCCGAGCGTGGCCATCAGGCCGTCGTAGCGCCCGCCGCCGCCGATCCCGGACTGCGCGCCCAGGCCGTCGTGCACGAACTCGAACGTGGTCTTGGTGTAGTAGTCCAGCCCGCGCACCATCCGCGGGTTCGGCGTGTAGGCCACGCCCAGGTCGTCCAGGTGCTCCAGCACGGCGCGGTGGTGCTCGGCGGATGCGTCGGACAGGTGGTCGATCAGCAGCGGGGCCTGCGCCATCATCGCCCGGACCTCGGGGCGCTTGTCGTCGAGCACCCGCAGCGGGTTCTGCGCGGCCCGGGCCCGGGTCGGCTCGTCCAGATCGAGGCCGGCCAGGTAGTCCTGCAGCAGCCCCCGGTAGGCGGGGCGGCATTCGGCGTCGCCCAGCGAGGTGATCTCCAGCCGGTAGCCGGACAGGCCAAGGGCCCGGAACCCCTCATCGGCGACGGCGATGACCTCGGCGTCCAGGGCCGGGTCGTCCACCCCGATCGCCTCTACACCGACCTGCTGCAGCTGCCGGTAGCGCCCGGCCTGCGGGCGCTCGTAGCGGAAGAACGGCCCGGCGTAGCGCAGCTTGACCGGCAGGCCCTGCTTGTCCAGGTTGTGCTCGATCACCGACCGCACGACGCCCGCGGTGCCCTCCGGCCTCAGCGTCACCGAGCGGTCGCCGCGGTCGGCGAAGGTGTACATCTCCTTGGACACGACGTCGGTGGACTCCCCCACCCCGCGCGCGTAGAGCGCGGTCTCCTCGAAGACCGGCAGCTCGATGTGCCCGTAACCGGCGCACTCGGCCACCCCGGCCAGGGTGTCCCGGACGTGGGTGAACCCGGCCGACTCCGGCGGCAGGTACTCCGGGATGCCCTTCGGCGCGGCGAGCGGGTCCGGCTTGCGGACCTTCTCGTTCGCGCCCTCGGGCTCCGGACGCTGCTCGGTCGCGGCGCTCACTGCGCACGTCCTCTCGTCGGTGTGGTGGGTTCCCGCAGGAACGGGTTGTGGGCGCGCTCCGCGCCGACGGTCGTGGCGGGCCCGTGGCCGGGTAGCACGATCGTCGAGTCGTCCCTGTTCAG
>JAKDNL010000206.1 GCA_030451825.1 Pseudonocardia sp.
GCTCCGGGGGCGGCGGCCCGGCGTCGGCGGTACCGGGGAGAAGGGCCAGGCCGACGGCGACCGTCGCGGCCACCGACAGCCGCATGAGGGAGCGCGATTGCGACACCCCGGCACGGTCCCCTGTGTGACGACACAGAGATACCTGCGGCCCACACGGCCACTCGGACGTGCGACACGATCCCCCGGAACGGGTGACTACGCCGTCATGTCCAGTTGTGCGACGACCTTGGTCGGGCGGACCCGGACGAGGAGCTCGCCGGGCACGGCGTTGCGCCGGCCGAACTCTTCGGCCCGACCGGCACCCATGTAGCGGGCGCCGAGCGCGGTGGCCGTGCGGAGCAGCTCGCCGGGGTCGGTGCTGGTCCGGGCCTCGCCCTGGACCTGGACGAACGCGAACGGCGGCTCCGACAGGTCCGCGGTGAGCACGACGCGGGGGTCGCGGACGATGGCCCGGCCCTTCGCGGTGCCGGCACCGGTGTTGAAGACCAGCTCGCCGTCCTCGACGAGGAACCAGATCGGGGCCACCAGCGGACGCCCGTCCTTCGCGACGTAGCCGAGCATGCCGGTGCGGGTGCCGGAGGTCAGGAAGTCCACGACCTCCGGTGTCAGGGACGCCGTGTCACTCATGGGGTCGAGCGTAGGAGTAGACGGCCCGAGTCCACCCACCGGACGTATTCATCTGGACCGCCTGGCGCGCAGGCGATAGGGTGATCATCGATCCGACGCAGGTCCCAGGAACGACGCCGCAGGACGGGACCGGCGCGCCCAGGCGGGGTGAGGACGGGCGGCAGCCCCTGATCCCGCCTGCCCTGAGGAACCCCCATGAAGATCGGTATCGGCCTGCCCGTCGGCGGCCCCGACACCCGCGTGACCGACCCCGCCGCCCCGGTGATCGACACGCTGCTGCTCGAGTGGGCCCGGCGCGCCGACGCTGGCCCGTTCAGCACGCTCGGCCTGCTCGACCGGCTGGTCTGGCCCAACCCGGAACCGCTCGTCACGCTGTCCGTGCTGGCCGGCGCGACCACCCGGATCCGGCTGCAGACCGAGGTGCTGCTCGCACCACTGCGTGAGACCGCGCTGCTCGCATCCCAGGTCGCGACGTTGGACCGGCTCTCCGGCGGCCGGTTCACCCTCGGCGTCGGCGTGGGTGGCCGTGGCGACGACGACCTCGCCGCCGGTGTCGCGCCGCGAGGCCGGGGCGACCGTCTGGACGCGCAGATGACCCGGATGCGGGCGCTGTGGGCCGGGGAACCGACCGCGGACGGGGTCGGTGCGGTCGGACCGGCACCACGCACGCCCCGGGGCCCGGAGCTCCTGTTCGGTGCGTTCGCCCCGGCCGCGCTGGCCCGGGTCGCGCGCTTCGGCGACGGCCTGCTCTGTGCCGCGCCGCCGTCCTGGGCAGGCGACCTGTTCTCGACCGTCGACCGAGCGTGGGACGAGGCGGGCCGGGCGGGACGACCACGCAACGTCGGGCAGCTCAACGTCGCGCTCGGCCCGGCGCCGCTGGTCGACTCCGCGCGGGCCGCGATGCACGCCTACTACGCGTTCACCGGTATGCCGGAACGGATGACGGCCGGCCTGCTCACCGATCCGGCGGCGGTCCGGGCCGGCATCGCCGGGTTCGCCGACCTGGGTGTGGACGAGGTCGTCCTGTACTGCTGGGCCGCCGATCCGTCGCAACTCGACCGCCTGGCCGACCTCACGGGCTGACAAGCGCGCTGCCGGACCGACACCGACGAGGACACCCGCCGGTCTCGCGCGGTCGGCCCGGTGGGCGCGCGTCGGCGGTCGGCCCGGGGCGAGATCCGGCCGGTCGACCCGGGACGAGCGCAGAATGGACGGGGACGCGCACATTCGACCGGTTCCGTGCGCGTTGCGGGGCGGAAGGGGGCGGCGCCGTGTCCAGGAGCCTGCCGGACAGGCTGACGGTGGGAGGTGTCGCGCGTCGGCTGGGCGGCCTGGTCCGGCCCCGGCCGGCTTCCCGCCGTGACCCGGGGTCGCGCCGGACGGACCAGACACCGCACACAACGCGACGTCACCGCACGCATGGCCGACGGTGTGTGCGGTCCCCGGCTGGTGTGTGCGCTGGCGCGCCTCGGTGGCCCGCAGGTGACGCAGCCGGCGCCGGAACCGCCGGATCGCCGGCGCACGTGGCGGTCGGTCCAGGGCTCGTCAACGGGGGCGCCGGGCTGCGGCGGCGCGACGGTGCGCTGCGCCAGGTCGACGGCACGACGTGCGGGCCGGCCGTGCTCACGGTCCTCGCGGCCTGGACCGAGCCGGGACGGCTCGACACCGGGACGGCCGGGTTCGCCGACCGGTTCGGTGCGGCCCAGAAGCGGGTGCATCGGCAGGTCAACCGGCTGTGGCCGCGGTTCCTGGGTACGACGCCGTTCGGGCTCGTCCGCTGGTTGCGCCGGTTCGCTCCGGCGTCCGGGCGGTACCGCGTCCGCTGGGTGGACGACACGTCGCCGGCCGATCTGACCGGCGCGTTCGACGCCGTCTCCGCGGCGGTGCGGGCCGGGCGGCCGGTGCCGCTGATGGTCGGGACGTGGTTGCCGCGACACTGGGTGCTGGCGATCGCCGACACCGGGCGGGGCTGGCGGATCTACGAGCCGTCGTCCGGGGAGGTGCGGGTGCTCGACCCGGATGCGTTGCGCGAGCGCCGTGCCGGGCCGGTGCTCGGGTGGCCGCGACTGCACGCCGCGCTGCTCCCGGAGCCGGCCCCGCCCCTCCGGCGCGAGCCTGGGGACCCTGCGGAGTGACGAGCGGGACACCGGCCGCGTTCGGGGCCCGCAATTCCTGTCGTGGTGGCCTCGTAGACTTGACAGCGTGACCGAAACCCTCCCACCGCGCCCTGCTCATGGAGCCGCAGACCTGCCCGCCAAGTGGAACCCGGGCGAGGTAGAGGGCGACATGTACCAGCGGTGGGTCGATCGCGGGTACTTCGAGGCCGACCCGACGTCGGGCAAGCCGCCGTTCTGCATCGTGATCCCGCCGCCGAACGTGACCGGCAGCCTGCACCTCGGGCACGCGATGGACCACACGCTGATCGACGCGCTGACCCGCCGCCGTCGGATGCAGGGCTACGACGCGCTGTGGCTGCCCGGCATGGACCACGCCGGCATCGCCACCCAGTCCGTCGTCGAGCGCCAGCTGGCCGTGGACGGCAAGACCCGGCACGACTACGGCCGCGAGCTGTTCGTGGACAAGGTCTGGGACTGGAAACGCGAGTCCGGCGGCTCGATCCTGGGCCAGATGCGCCGCCTCGGCGACGGCGTCGACTGGTCGCGCGAGCGGTTTACGCTTGACGACGGGCTGTCCCGCGCCGTGCAGACCGTGTTCAAGAAGATGTTCGACGAGGGCCTGATCTACCGCGCCGAGCGCCTGGTCAACTGGTCGCCCGCGCTGCAGAGCGCGATCAGCGACATCGAGGTGGAGCACAAGGAGGTCGAGGGCGAGCTCGTCTCCATGCGCTACGGGGACGGCGAGAGCGCGATCGTCGTGGCCACCACCCGGGTCGAGACGATGCTCGGCGACACCGCCGTGGCCGTGCACCCGGACGACGAGCGCTACACCCACCTGCACGGCACCACCATCACGATGCCGATCACCGGCCGGGAGATCCCGGTCGTCGCCGACGCCTACGTCGACCCGTCGTTCGGCTCCGGCGCCGTCAAGATCACCCCGGCGCACGACCCGAACGACTTCGAGATGGGCCGCCGGCACGACCTGCCGATGCCGACGATCCTGGACGAGTCCGGGGTCGTGACCGGCACCGGGACGCGCTTCGACGGCATGGACCGCTTCGACGCCCGGGCCGCGATCCGAGACGAGCTGGCCGAACAGGGCCGGATCGTCGCCGAGAAGCGCCCCTACCTGCACAGCGTCGGGCACGACTCGCGCACCGGCGTCGTCATCGAGCCGCGGCTGAGCCTGCAGTGGTTCGTCCGCGTCGAGCAGCTGGCGAAGGCCTCCGGCGACGCGGTGCGCTCCGGCGAGACCACGATCCACCCGCGCGAGCAGGCCAAGCGCTTCTTCGACTGGGTCGACGGCATGCACGACTGGTGCATCTCGCGCCAGCTGTGGTGGGGCCACCGGATCCCGGTCTGGTACGGCCCGGACGGCGAGACCATCTGCCTCGGCCCGGACGACGAGGCCCCCAGCGGCGAGGGTTGGCACCGCGACTCCGACGTCCTCGACACCTGGTTCTCCTCGGGCCTGTGGCCGTTCTCCACGCTCGGCTGGCCCGACTCGACGGCCGACCTGGAGCACTACTACCCGACATCGGTGCTGGTCACCGGCTACGACATCCTGTTCTTCTGGGTCGTCCGGATGATGATGTTCGGCACCTACGCGATGGAGCGGGCGCCGTTCGAGCACGTGTACCTGCACGGGCTGATCCGTGACGAGCACGGCAAGAAGATGTCCAAGTCCAAGGGCAACGTGATCGACCCGCTGGAGATGATCGACGAGTTCGGCGCGGACGCGCTGCGCTTCACGATCGCCCGCGGCTCGAACCCGGGCACGGACATGTCGCTGTCCACCGAGTGGGTCGCGGCGTCGCGGAACTTCACCACGAAGCTCTGGAACATCACGAGGTTCGCGCTGTCCAAGGGCGCGTCGGTGGACCTGGAGCTGCCCGCGCCGGCCGACCGCACCGACGCCGACCGCTGGATCCTCGGCCGGCTGCGCGAGGTCCGGGAAGAGACCGACGAGCTGCTCGAGTCGTTCCAGTTCGCGAAGGCGACCGAGGGGCTCTACCACTTCACCTGGGACGAGGTCGCCGACTGGTACGTCGAGCTGGCCAAGCCGCAGCTGGAGCAGGGCGGCGCAGTGGCCGAGGGCACCCGCGCGGTGCTCGGGCACGTGCTCGACGCGCTGCTGCGGATGCTGCACCCGATCATCCCGTTCATCACCGAGGCGCTGTGGACGGCGCTGACCGGCCGGGAGACGGTCGTGACCGCGCCCTGGCCGACCGACGCCGGGGCGCCCGCCGAGCCGGACGCGGTCGCCCGCGTCCAGGCCGTCCAGAAGTTGATCACCGAGGTCCGCCGGTTCCGCACCGAGCAGGGTCTGCCGGACCGCCGGTCGGTGGCCGCGAAGCTGGAGAACCTGGCCGCGGCGGACCTGACCGGGCACGAGGCCGCGGTGCGGTTCCTGACCCGCCTCGACGCGCCCGGTGACGACTTCGCGGCCACCGCGACGATCGAGGTGCCGGTGCAGGCGGGTGCTCATGCCGCCTCCGCGGGAGAGAGCGCGTCGGCGGGTACGGCCGTGCACGTCGAGCTCGACACCTCCGGGGCGATCGACGTCGCGGCGGAGCGGGCGCGCCTGGGCCGCGACCTGGCCGCCGCGGAGAAGGAGCGCGAGGCGGCGGACAAGAAGCTGACCAACCCGAAGTTCACCGAGAAGGCCCCGGCCGACGTGGTGGACGGGATCCGGGCCAGGCAGGAGGCCGCGTTGTCGGAGATCGAGCGGATCGGCGCCCGCCTCGCCGCGCTGCCGAAGTCATGAGTACCCGCGGGACCGGCCCGGGAGACGCCCACGACGGCGACCCGGCGGAGGGTGGCGACGGGGGCGAGGTCGGCGCGTACGACCGCAGCGCCTACGACGAGTCCGGCGACGGCGGCCGCCAGCACGGGATCACCTACGGCGGCGACCGCTGGGCCGAGGGCGGGTTCGGCGAGGACGCGATGCGTGCCGACGACCTGCCGGGCGACACCGACGACGACTCCGGTGAGAGCGGTGACGCCGCCGACGGCGGCCCGGACCGGTCGGACGAGGCGCCCGAGGGTGAGGGCGCGGTCCACTCCCCGGAGGAGACCGCGCAGGACGCGGTGCTCTCGCACGTCCTGAACGAGATCCGCGGCGGCGAGAGCCCGGACGTGGTGCCGGCGCAGTCGTCGGTGGCCGGGTTCGCCGAGTTCCTGGCCGTCGACGCGACGCTGGACCGGCGCTGGCCGGAGTCGGTCATGGAGCCCTCGCTCGACCGGATCCAGGCGCTCTGCGACGCCCTCGGCGACCCGCAGCGCGCTTATCCGGTCGTGCACCTGACCGGCACCAACGGGAAGACCTCCACCTCCCGGATGGTCGACGCGCTGCTCACCGAGATCGGGCTGCGCACCGGGCGCTACACCAGCCCGCACCTGCAGCGCGCCACCGAGCGGATCAACCTGGACAACCGCCCGATCACGGCCGAGCGCTTCGTCGAGGTCTACCGCGAGGTGGAGCCGTTCGTGGAGCTGCTCGATGCGAAGGCGGCCGAGGGCGAGCCCGCGATGAGCAAGTTCGAGGTGCTCACCGCGATGGCGTTCGCCGCGTTCGCCGACGCTCCGGTCGAGGCCGCCGTCGTCGAGGTCGGCCTCGGCGGGCGCTGGGACGCCACGAACGTCGCCGACGCGCACGTGGCCGTCGTCCTGCCGATCGGGGTCGACCACGCCGAGTACCTCGGCAACGACGTCCTGGACATCGCGAAGGAGAAGGCCGGGATCATCAAGTCCGGCTCCATCGCCGTGCTCGCCGCGCAGGACAAGGAGGTGGCCGAGGTGCTGATCGAGCGCTGCGCCGAGGTCGGGGCCGAGGTCGCCCGCGAGGGGGCCGAGTTCGGCGTCCGGGAGCGTGAGCTCGCCGTCGGCGGGCAGCGCCTGGAGCTCCAAGGCCTGTCCGGGCGCTTCGACGAGGTGTTCCTCCCGCTGCACGGCGAGCACCAGGCGTCGAACGCGGCGGTGGCGCTGGCCGCGGCCGAGGCCCTGGTCGGCGCCAGCACGACACATCCGCTGGACCCGGACGCGGTGCGCGCGGCGTTCGCGTCGATCACCTCCCCGGGACGGCTGGAGCCGCTGCAGGGCGGGCAGGGGGTGCCGACCGTGCTGGTCGACGCGGCGCACAACCCGGCCGGCGCCAAGGCGCTGGCGACGGCGCTGAGCTCGGAATTCCGCTTCACCCGCCTGGTCGGCGTGCTCGGAGTGCTGCAGGGCAAGGACGCGCGCGGCATCCTCGCCGAGCTGGAGCCGGTGCTGCACGAGGTCGTGGTGACCGGCAACGGCTCGCCCCGGGCGATGAACCCGGACGAGCTGGGCGCGCTGGCCGCCGAGGTGTTCGGCGGGGACCGGGTCAGCGTCGAGCCGGTGCTCCGGGCGGCGATCGAGGAGGCCGGGGAGCTGGCCGAGGAGGCCGGGGACTCCGGCGTCGGCGTGATCGTCACCGGCTCCGTGGTCACCGCCGGCGGGGCCCGCGCCCTGTTCGGGAAGGAACCGGCGTGACCGAGCCCGGGAACGAGGCCGCAGACCCGGCCGACGGGACGGCGCCGGGCGGCGTGCGGCCACCGGCGACCGACCCGATGAAAGGCATCCGCGGCATCTTCGCGGCCACCCTGATCCTCGAGGCGATCGTGGTGCTGCTGGCCCTGCTGGTGCTGCCGAAGTTCGGCGAGGGCGCCACCGCGCTCGGGGTCACCACGATGCTCCTGATCGCGCTGGCGATGATCCTGGCCAGCGGGCTGCAGCGGAGGTCCTACGGCCTCCCGGTCGCCCTCGGACTGCAGGTGGTCACGATCGTCGCCGGGTTCTGGCTGGTCACCGGGCTGGGCATCATGGGCGTCGTGTTCGCGATCGTCTGGGCCGTCCTGCTGTGGATGCGGTCCGACGTCCGGCGGAAGATGGAGCGCGGCCAGCTGCCGTCGCAGCAGGCCTGACCGGCGGTATCACTTCAGGTATCTTTCCTCCATGGCCATGACACTCCGCCTGACCGACGAGGAGACCGAACTGCTCCGCCGCCGGGCCGAGGCCGAGCAACGGTCCATGCAGGATGTCGCTCGCGCCGCCGTCCGCGAGTACGTCGGCCGCCGCGACCACGACGACGAGGTGGACCAGGCTGCGGCGTGGGTGACCGGGAACTTCCGGGACACCCTCGACCGGCTCGGGCGGGCGTGACCCGGTACCTGTCCCTGGCCGACGTCCTGCGGTTCGCCGAGGCGGCGTTGGGCGAGGAGCCGGTCGTCCGCGACTTCGGGTTGCTGGAGGCCGCGCTGGCCCGCCCCGCAACGACCGTTCTCGGCGAGGACGCCTACCCCACGATCCCGTTGAAGGCCGCCGCGCTGCTGCTGAGTGTGTGCGGCAACCACGCGCTCGTCGACGGCAACAAGCGGCTGGCCTGGGCTGCGACCGCGGTGTTCCTCGTGCTCAACGATCACCCGCCGCGGGTGGACCAGGACGCGGCTTTCGAGCTGGTCATCGGGGTGGCCGCCGGGGCGCTGCGTGAGCTCGACGAGATCGCCGAACGGTTGGCCCGGCTCTCGGGTTGAGGGGAGCGGGGCCGGTGCGGGGACCGGCCCCGGCCCGTCGCTACCCTGCACCGCGTGACTGAACGCACTCTTGTCCTGGTCAAGCCCGACGGCGTCGAGCGCAAGCTCGTCGGTGAGGTGATCTCCCGGATCGAGCGCAAGGGCCTCGACCTCGTCGCCCTGGACCTGCGCATCGTCGACCGCGAGCTGGCCGCCCAGCACTACGCAGAGCACGACGGCAAGCCCTTCTTCGAGTCCCTGCTCGAGTTCATCACCTCCGGCCTGGTGCTGGCCGCCGTCGTCGAGGGCCCGCGCGCGATCGCGGCCTGGCGTCAGGTCGCCGGTGGCACCGACCCGGTGGAGAAGGCGACCCCAGGCAGCATCCGCGGCGACCTCGCCCTGGAGACCGGCTCCAACCTGGTGCACGGCTCGGACTCCCCGGAGTCGGCCGCCCGGGAGATCAAGCTCTGGTTCCCCGCTCTGTGAGTTCGGCCCAGGGGAGCTCGGCCCGGGGGAGCTCGGCCCACCCGGCCGCCCCCGGCCCGTACCGCGTTGTCGATCCGCACCCGGACATCGCCGAGGCCCTGGGCTCGCTCTGGGTCGCGGTCACCGAGGCCGGTGGCGCCGTCGACTTCGTGCCCGGGGACCCGGAGGACGACATCCGTGCCCTGGCCGACTCGACGATCGCCGAGGTCCGGGCCGGGCGGGCGGTGATGCTGGCGCTCGGTGACGGCGCGGACCTCGCCGGCACCGTGTTCCTGGTGCTCGGGAGCGGGATCGCGGCGCACCGGGCCGACGTCGGCCGCCTGATGGTCCGCCCGGACCTGCAGGGACGCGGCTGGGGCACCGTGCTGCTCGACGCCGCCGTCGCCCAGGGGACCGCGCTCGGCCTGGAACAGCTGACACTGGGCTGCCGCGGCGGCACACCGCTGCCGGCGTTCTACGCCGCGCGCGGCTGGGAGCAGTACGGCGTGCTCTCCCAGGGTGTGCGCCTGTCCGCGGATGACGCCCGCGACGTCCACCTGCTCCGCCGCAGGCTGACCTGACGGTGAGCGTCTGCCCCGGACGACCCCCAGGTCGCCTGGCCCGCTCCCCGCCCTCGGGGCGCCCGTCGAACGAGCGTGGCACCCCGTAGCGTCGGACGCTACGGATGTCACGCTCGTTGCATCCTCGACCAGCCAAGATCGGATTCCGCCCGTCCGCCGGATGGCCGAATAGGGCGCGGGGGGTCACCATTTCTCCATGACGGTGCTCACCCCGCGCCCCACCACGCTGGATCTCGTCCGCAGCGTGGTCGTGGCGGTTCTGGCTGTCCTGCAGATCGTGGTCTCCGCGTTCGGCGGCCAGGACATCGGGGCGGTCGCCCGGCGGTACGACACGCCGCTGCTCTCCGCCGGGTGGGCGTTCTCCATCTGGGGTGTGATCTACCTGGGGTTCCTCGCCTACGCGGTGTTCGCGTTGCTGCCCGCCCAGCGCGGGCGGGAGATCCACCGGCGGTGCGGCTGGTGGCTCGCGGCGTCGGCGGTGGTCAACCCGCTGTGGATCATCGCGTTCGGCAACGACCACCCGCTGCCGGCTCAGATCCTGCTGATCGTGCTCATCGTGGTGCTGGGCGTGGTGTTCGGACGGCTGTCGCGCGAGCCCGCGCAGAGCCGACTGGAGCGGATCGTGTTCCGCCTGCCGGTGTCGATCTACACCGGGTGGACGTCGGTCGCGGTGGTGCTGGGCACGCTGGCCACAGGCGTGTGGGCGGGCATCCCCGGTGACGGGGCGCTCGCGCAGGTCGCGGCCATCGTCGTGCTCGCTGCGTTGATCGTCGTGGTGCTCTCGGTGGTGAGCTCCGCCGCCGGGATGGCGGGCTTCGCCGGTGCCGTGGTCTGGGCCCTGGCCGGGATCGCGGCCAACGATCGTCCGATCGCGGTGGCGCTCGTCGCCGTGATCGCGCTGGTCACGGTCCTGGTGACGACCGTGCGCCGGATCGCGCGCTCGGTGCAGCCCGGCCTGGTCGCGCTGGGCTGACAAGGCCTGGCCGAGGAGGTCGGTCCGAGCCGTCGAATCCGGGTGGGGATGCTTGCTACCGTCGCCACACCAGCGGAAGGACGGAAGTTCACCATGATCACCGGAAGCATCGTCGCGATCGTCACCCCGATGGCCAGCGACGGCGAGGTCGACCACACGGCTCTCGGCGAGCTGGTGGAACGACAGGTCGCCGCCGGGACGTCGGCGATCGTCTCGGTCGGCACCACCGGCGAGTC
>JAKDNL010000836.1 GCA_030451825.1 Pseudonocardia sp.
GGCGGAACCGGCCACCAGCCCTGCCCCGACCATCGACGCCCACGGCGCGGTCACCGCCATGTCCCGGGGCAACAGCGCTCCGCCGAGCACCGCGACCGCCGCGGCCGCACCGGCGTGGGACGCGACGACGGCACCGGCATCGTGCCGGACCCGACCACCGAGGCGGCGCACCGACCAGCCGGAAGCGACCATGACGACGACGAACACCGCGGCCGTGGGCAACAGCGGCAGCACGCCGAGCGGCTGGCCGTCGAGCACCAGGGGGATCTGGTGGGCGGCCAGCCACAGCGGGACGGCGGTCGCCAGGGCGTCGTCCGGGGAGACGCCCTCGCCGCCGGACGCGGTGAGCACCGCGGCCAGCGGGACCATGATCGTGTAGCCGGCGAGGATCGCGCCCATCGTCCCGGCGAGCAGGACGCGCAGCCGTTCCAGGCCGTCGCGGCGCGGCGTCCCGGCCCGCGGGTCGCGGACCGGGCCGGCCGTACGGCGTGGCGGGCGGGCACGCGCGGCTCCGCCCGTGCCGGTGCGGCGCTCGGACGAGGTCGGGGCCGTGGTGCTCACCCGGTCAGGGTCGCAGTGTCGGGCCGGAGCGCGGGACAGGCACGCCGGGGAGGGTCGCGGTCACACCCGGGCCCGCGCCGGCCCGGGGCCCAGGATCCTGCCGGACAGGCGACCCGTCTGCGGTCAGCCCGCGGAGCCCTTCCCGTCGGCATCGGGGCGGAAGGAGTGCGTCGTCTCGTCGCCGGCGCCCTCGGCCGGGGTCTCCGGTCGTCCCTCCCGGGATGCCTGGCCGACGACCGGGACGGCGTTCGTCGCGTCCGCACTCGCGTCCGGGCTCGTCCAGGGCGATGCCGAACCGGCCGATCCCGGCTGTCCGGCACCGGCCGAGGCCGATCCGGGCTGTCCGGCGCCGGGCTGAGCCTGTCCCTGGCCCGCCGGGGACTGCCCCGCCTGACCCTGGCCGGCAGCGGGCTGACCCGGCCAGTCCTGCCCCTGACCCTGGCCCGCCTGGCCCTGGCCCGCCTGGCCCTGCCCCGCCGGGGATTGTCCCGCCGGACCCTGTCCCTGTCCTGGCTGCCCCTGGACCTGCCCGGCCGTCGGAGCCGCGCCGTAGGGAGCCTGAGACGCGGCCACACCGGAGCCGGGCGCAGCGAACAGGGATCCGCCGCCCTGCTGGCCGGGGGGCTCCTGCCCGGAGCCCGGAGCACCCGGGTAGGGCGCGCTGCCGGGCTGACCGGCCCCGTACCCGGACGGGCCGTAGGCACCCTGGCCCGGTCCCTGACCAGTCGCGTAGCCCTGCGCGCCGTAGCCGCCGTAGCCGGGCTGCCGACCGTAGCCCGGCGGGGCGTAGGCCGGGGCCTGGCCGAACGCACCGGCCTGACCCGGGTAGGCCTCCCCATAGCCGGGCTGCTGCGGGTAGCCGCCCGGGGCGTTCTGGCCGTAGCCGGGCTGGCCCGGCGCCGGGCCGTACCCGGGCTGGCCCCAGGCGGCCTGCGGCGCGGGGTTGCGGTCCCGCGCCGGCCGCGGAGCCGGCATCGCGACCAACCCGATGTCGAGCAGCAACCCGCCGACCAGAGCCGCCGTGCTGAGCAGCCCGAACGCGACCGCGACCCAGCCCACGACCCCGGGGTCGGCGAGCTCGGAGACGCTCGTGCGCGTCAGGACCAGGAGCAGGAACCCGCTGACCGAGAGCACCACCGCCGCCGGCAGCACCCGCCCGACCCCGGGCAGCAGCGCCAGCAGACCGAGCACCCCACCACCGACGATCAGGGTGATCGGGACGGACAGGGCCGCCGCGCCGAAGAACCCGCACAGGTAGGTGAGCAGGGCCAGCACGGCACCGACCAGCACCACCATCCGGGCCGGTCCGGGTGCCAGCGGCGGCACCGCCGCAGCGGCACCGCCCTGACCCGCGCTCTCCCGCGCCCCGGAGGGCGAGGTCTCCGATGAAGGGCCTGTCGTCATGTCGGACATCTCCCGCTGGCCGCGACCCGCGCGGCGTCGGCAATTCGGCTCGGTCCGGGCACGCTAACCCATCCGGGTAATCCCCCGGCACAGGCGGCGAGCGAGCCCCTTGAAACAACGCGCGGGCCCCGGGAGGGTTCCCGGGGCCCGCGCGTCGAGTACTGCCACCACCTACTTCGAGGCGATGATCTCCTTCATCAGCGTCGCGGTCTCGGACGGCGTCTTGCCGACCTTGACCCCGGCGGCCTCGAGGGCCTCCTTCTTGGCCTGCGCGGTGCCGGCCGAGCC
>JAKDNL010000207.1 GCA_030451825.1 Pseudonocardia sp.
TTACCCGGGATTCCGTGCATTATCCCGGGTAATAGCTATGGCGCGACACCCGCGATCCCCGGGGTGTCCCGTCCCATCGAAGGTGACGCACCGGCAGCGCCCTGACCAGGGCTGCGTCAGATACCTGGGACGGCCTCCGTGGTGATGCCGTCCCAGGTACCTGACGCAACTTCGCCTGGCGACTGGCTCTCGCTCGCCACGTGAGCTGGGACGACGAGCGTCGATGCGTCAGAAACATGGGACTGCGGGCCGAATGCCTCAGATGGCCGGGACGTGCATCAGGTTGCGTGGGAACGGACACCGGGAGCGCCGGGGAGCAGGCGAGCACACAACCTGATCGGCGCGCCCGTTGCCCTGTGTGCGGCCCGGGGCGCGATACTGGCGGGGTGACCACGGCGACGACGAGGATCGAGCGATCCGGGCCGGCGGTGCGGGCCGCGCTGGCCCAGCTGTCCCCGGGGGAGTGCGGACAGTTCGAGGCCGAGTTCGCCCAGGCTGCCGCGCTCGCCGGGGCCGAGTATGACCTCGCCCCCGCCCAGCGGGTGCTGGACCGCTGGTGGGGAATCGCGGTCATCCGCGCCAACCCGCTGTCCACCCACGAGCAGGCGCAGCTGGCCCGGGCTCGTGAGGGTGTGTTCGACGGGCTGTGGGAACGCGACGACCACGGCGACTGGCACCAGCTCTAGACCCGGGCGCGGCAGGACGACGAGGCATCGGTGGCCCGCTACGGCCTGGTCTGGCTGGAGATCGCCCGCGAGGACTACGCCAGCCTGCCCGACGACATCCGCGCGCAGATCAGCACGCGGATCGAGCAGCTGCTGGAGAACCCGCGCCAGCCCCGGGACGGCTACGACGAGCTCACCGATCAGTGGACCACCACCTACGGCGGTGGGGTCGGGTTGATCGTGTACGCCGTCGTGCACGAACGCCAACGTGTGATCATCCTGAGGCTGGTCTGACGCCGGCGTAGACCTCACGTGGGTTATCAGGGTCTGCCCTTTTAGTCGCATCCGCTGCGACAACTCACGTTGTCCGTTCTCAGCGGAGCTAAGCATCTCCCTGGACCTGCACAGTGCTGGTCCCTGGAGCTCGCGGTGGCGTCCGCGCTACGTCGGTCGCCTGGCAACGACCGGGCTACGATCAATCCGATGCGAACGTCGGAGGAGTTGACCACGGCGCGGCTGGTGCTGCGTCGTCCTCGGCCGGCAGACGCTGGGTCGATCCTGAAGCGGTACGCCGCGGACCCTGAGGTCACAAGGTTCCTGGCCTGGCCGCGGCACCGATCCCTGCAGGACTCGCTCGCCTTCGTGCGCTGGAGCGACGAGGTCTGGTCAACGGCCCCGGTCGGCCCCTACCTGATCCTGGACGGCGAGAGGGAGCTGGTCGGGTCGACCGGACTCGACATCGAGACCCCGTGGCGAGCGGCCACCGGCTTCGTACTTGCCCGGGCCGCGTGGGGGCACGGCTACGCCACAGAAGTGGC
Organism: Pseudonocardia sp.; assembly: GCA_030451825.1. Lineage (GTDB taxonomy): Bacteria > Actinomycetota > Actinomycetes > Mycobacteriales > Pseudonocardiaceae > Pseudonocardia. Next base: position 1,484 of record JAKDNL010000207.1, read on the forward strand.
CGCCGCGATGGCGGAGCTCGCCGCGTCGATCGGCTTGGTCCGGGTGTACGCGCTGTGCCATATCGACAACCGTGCGTCGGCGCACGTCCTCGCGAAGGTGGGCTTTACCCGAGAAGGGGTCCTGCACCGCCACGTGATCCTGCCGAACCTCGATCCCCAGGTGCCATGCGACGTGGAGTGCTGGGCGAGGGTGCGGTAGCCGCCCACTGGTCCACCGCTATCCATCATTCCGGCCATCACCTGGTCACGGGGTAGCCCCAACGCTGCAGCGGACGGGTGCCACCACCTGCCCGTGCGTGACTTCCACGCAGGTGGTGGTATAAATACCGGTATGAAATCCGAGCATCTGTCGGCGGAGCAGGTGATCGACGATCTCGGGGACAAGGTCGCCCAGGGTCTGTCGATGATGGTGGCACGAACCCGGGCCGACCTGGCCCTCTACCGGCAGACCTTCCCCGGATGGGTAGCCGACTCCACCGATCGCGGGTTGCTCAACTGGTGCCATGACCGGGCATGGGCGCACGCGGTGGTGATCTTCGACGGAGTTCGGGAGGTGTCCTTCGTTGACCGGCCCCCGACCCGAGAGCTCTACGTCGGGACCCGCTACCGGCTGCGGGTGAAGAAGCACGACATCGACGGCGCCATCGCCACCTACCTCACCCAGGGCGCGCTGGACTTCCTCGAACAGGAACCCGCGACCCTGGACGGTCTCGAAGAGATCCGGCTGATCGCCGGCTACGGCTGGGACGCTGAGCTGCGCGAGATCGGCGCCGCGGTGATCTCCCTGCGCGACGGTCACGACAAGGTCATCTGGAAGCACGAACTGGATGAGCCGACCGGCGGCGTCACCGGGACAACTACCCCGATCCTGCCGCCCACCGGACCTCGGCCGCCGCGGATCGAACGGTCAGGAGACACCGAAGGCGAGCAGCGCGACGACGGGACACGGGACCGGTGACCGAGCTCGGCGAGGTCCTGGAAACGGCCCGCCGAGCGCAGGGTCTCACCCAAGCCGCGCTGGCCGCACGGGCCGACATCACCCAAGCGGCGCTGTCGCGCTACGAGAACGATCTCCGCCAACCCGAGCCTGAGGTCCTCGCCATACTCGCGGACACGCTCGGGGTCACGGTCGCGTTCTTGACCCACGCCGGGCGGGCCCGGGGCGGGATGGCCATGGACGCGCACATGCGGCGGCGGGCCACCGCGCCCCCAGCGACCTGGCGCCGGCTCGAGGCCCGGCTCAACATGTACCGGTGGCACGCCCGGCACCTGTTCGAGGAGGTGTCGCTGCGAGCCGAGCAGCACGTCCCGACCCTGGACCTGCTCGATGTCACCCCAGAACACGCCGCCCGGTTCGTCCGGGCTCAGTGGCGGATGCCCGCCGGCCCGGTACGACATCTGGCGCAGTGGCTCGAAGCCGCCGGCTGCTTGCTGATCGGCGAGGACTTCGCCACCAGTCGCGTCGACGGACTGTCGCAGTGGGTCGGTGACCACCCCGTCATCCTGTTCAACGACGTCGCACCACCCGACCGTGTCCGGCTGACCCTCGCCCACGAGCTCGGCCACCTCGTGCTGCACGCTGATGCGCTGTCCGTCGACGACGTCGAAGCCCAGGCCAACGCCTTTGCCGGAGAGTTCCTGATGCCGGCCGAGGTGATCCGGCCCGCGCTACGCAACCTCAAGATCGGGCGCCTGCTGGATCTGAAGCGCGAGTACGGCGTGTCCATGCAGGCCCTCGTCGAACGTGCCTACCACCTGGACCTGCTCAGCCCCACCCAGCGCACCAGCATGTACAAGATGTTCAGCGCGAAGGGCTGGCGATCCCGCGAGCCCGGCAGCGACGACATCGCGCCAGAACAGCCCGCCCTGGCAGAAGCCATCGCCCAGGAACTGAGCACCCGAGGGCTCAGCCCCCCCGAGGTCGCCAGCATCGCCGGGTTCTCCGAACCCGACCACAACACACTGTTCCGGACACGAGGTCTTCACGCGATCTGACGACCGGGCCCTCGACCGCGCCCTGGCCATCGCGGCTCGTAGCTCGGCTTCAACCAGGGGGCCTGCCGCAGCAGGAGGCCAAACCTCGATGGCGCTGGCCAACTCGCCTACCTCATCCTCATGCGGGTTATTGCCAGGTCCGACATGGGTTCAGCCGGACTGAAACGTGTCAGGCCAGTCGGGGCGACGGAGCCATTCGAGGACAGTGAGCCTTTCCCAGTAGCGCGACTGGGTGTCTGACGGGCGACACGCCGATGAGGCGGAGATGATCAGCATGGGCGCGGGACCTCGGTAGAAGAGACGGTCCGCTCAAAGATCGACTCCGCCGAGGTCCCGCGTGCCCGATCCTGTCAGCTATACCGCCACGCTCCCGATCGGGGAGCCCACCGCCGCCTACCTGTCGGGCCTGCTCGATGCCGAACGACGACGGCGTCGCACCCGGCACGGCCGTCGTGCGCTGGGACCGTGGCGGCACGCGGTGCTGGTGCTGCGCTGGTTCCTCGATGCCACCCGGGTCGCCCAGCTCGCCGCCGACAACCAGATCAGCAGCTCCACCGCCTACCGCTACCTGCACGAAGGCATCGACGTGCTCGCCGCCGTCGCGCCGGGTCTGCACGGCGCGCTGCTCGCGGCGCGTTCCGCGGGACACACCCACCTCGGCCTCGACGGCACCCTGATCCGCACCGACCGATCCAAGGCCGCCGGCCCGACCGCGAAGGTCGACCTGTGGTGGTCGGGCAAGCACCACCATCACGGTGGGAACGTGCAGGTCGTGACCGCACCGGACGGGTGGCCACTGTGGACCTCCCCGGTCCGCCCGGGTCGCGAGCACGACGTGACCTGCGCCCGCACCCACCCCGGCATGCTCGACGACCTGGACCGGTGGGTCGACGACGAGCACGTCGTACTCGCCGATCTGGGCTACCTCGGCGAGGACACGCGGATGGTCTGCCCGATCAAGAAGCCCTCGACGCCGGGCAAGACTACGAAGGTGCTGAGCATTGAGCAGCGCACCGTCAACGCGTTGCACTCCGCGACCCGTGCGCTGGCCGAACGAGGGAACTCGCTGCTCAAGACCACCTTCAAGGCGCTCCGCCGGGTCAGCTTCTGCCCGTGGCGGATCGGCGCGATCACCGCCGCCGCTCTCGTCCTGCTCCACCACGAGCACGACCGCACGACCTGATCAACTCGCTACTGGGAAAGGCTCAGTGAGGACACGGCGGTTCTCACGGCGGGCGTCGCCCGCCGAGCGACTCGCGTCGTCGGTCACTTCGGCGGCAGGATCTTCTGGAGGATCTTGGTGAGGTGGCGTTCGATGACGGGCCGGGACAGATACAGCGTGTCCGCGATCTCGCTGTTGGTGAAGGCCTTGGACGAGCAGATCCAGGACCTGGACCTCACGGGAGCTGAAGTCGTCGTCGTGCTCCCGCTGGTCAGCCGTTCGAACACGCCTCGAACGTGTGTTCAGGGGTTTCGAGGATTCTGAGGCACCTCCACGGCTCTGAACTGCGGTTATGTCGATGCGCGTGTCCAGAATCGCCTCCCAGCTGCGGAACGCCGGGATACTGGTCAGCGAGGCCCTCGATGAAGATCGGGTCAACCACAACAAGTGACGAAACGGACGAACCCTCTGGACCGAAGGACAACCATGATCCGAACCCGTCGTGCTGGCCTTCTCTCGATCTTGGTCCTCTGCGTGATGTTGACCGGCTGCTCGGCCACCGGCCCAGCTCCGACGGCGGCGCCGGGCCCAGAGTCGTCGTCGATCGTCGAGCCAGCGGAGGGAGAGGCAATTCCGTCCGAGCAGGAGCTGTCCGGTTTCGTCCCCCTTGGCGAGTGGGTGACCTTTGCCAACGGCACGCGGCTGCGGGTGACGATGCGCGAGGTAAGTGTCGAGGCTGACAGCCGATATCCAGACTCCTACCCGCCAGTAGATCGCGCGTTGGAGGTCATTACCGAGGTCGACAACCCGACGTCCCGCGATGTCGAAAACGTTGCTGTCTTGGGCCCAGTCTTCGCCTACATCCAAGGCGGCATGAGCCAGTACCTCAGCGATCAGGCGCGCAACGTTGACCTCCCACGGCTACTTCGGGCCGGAACGACAGCAACGATCGTCGGTACGTACACACTCAATCCTCCGGAGACAGAGTGGCCCGAGGGAGCGGAGTTCACCTGCGCGGTACGAGCGCCAGTGCTCGCCGGCGATCCATACGCGGGTGAATCCGGAATCGACGAGATTGCCGAGTGGATGGGCGTTCCTGCAACCTCGTGACCGTCGGCCGCACGCTCCAGGCCACCTGATTCCTGATCCTGCTCCACCGGACAGCTCCACCGACCTGAAGCGTGTTCATACTTTCCTTTCCTGTTCAAGGCGGCGCCTCCGGCGCCGCGCCGGCCCAGTGTCCTTGCTGCCGCAAGCGCTCGCCCGGGGCGTGCGGCCTCCGGCCGATCCCCGCGCGGCGCGCGGCTGCGGCAGCCGGCAGTTTGCCCAGGCGACACACACGCGGCGATCCCTCGCCGTCGCCGTAGAGTTCACGGCCGGACCGCGCTCCCCCGTGGCCGCTTCGAGCTGCGACGAACCTCGGGGAGCGCCCATGTCGACTTCTGCCATCCCGCCGTGTCCTACCTGCGGTGTCGGGGTTCGACCAGGGAAGGTCCTTCTCGGGTGGCGGCCCTGTCGCTGCGGTGGCCACCACTACGTGTACTGCCGGGCCGACCGGGAGGGCTGCGGCGACACCCAGTACCTGCCGCCGTTGGACCCGGACGGATGCACCGAGGTGCCTATCGGTCCGCCGCCCTGATCTGCGTGCCAGGTTGATTGACGACGCGTTGACCGCGGCCGGGGAGTCGATCGGGGTTCGCACAGAACGCGGACAACGAGGGCTGGACGTAGCGCGCACCTCCATGCGGCGGTTGCCGCGCTCACGGTGGCCTTGTGTGTCGAGGACCGCGGTCAGTTGGCCGGTCACGAGGTGTCCCCGACGTGGACGGGCTTGGCCGTTGCGGCGGCCGCCCGTACGGCGGGTCCCGGTCCGTCAAGCAGGAGCACCGACGGCGGCGGAACGCTCCCCGTCGGTCCGCAGCGTCTGGGCCTGAGTCTGAGGGGTCCTGTCCATCCCCCGGCGCGTCATGCGGGTGAGCTGGACGGATCGGTCGGTGAGACTGGCGCGACGTCCGACCCGAGTCCGGCACCCATGTCTGAAAGGACGCGATCGGCGGGTCGTACCGGCAGCGCTCCCGCCGCGGTGAGTGTCTGCACCGACAGGAGGTCGCCGCCGCAGATGCGATCGAGGAGGTCCGCCTGCTGCGCTTCCAGTTCCGTGAGGCGGTGCAGCACGCCGAGGAGCCGAATCATCTCCTCGGTGTCCGTGCGGGCCCACGTGGTCGCGTTCACCTCGTCGAGGGGACTGGAGCGGCGTCCGGCCGGGTTGCGCCGGCGGTAGTCGAACCACGACTTGACCACACGGCGTCCCCCTACCTGGTACCGCCAGACGGCCGCGCTGACCGGCCGGAACCGGGCGCCGCCGATGTAGAGGGTGTCGTCGTCGTCCTCGGGGGTACGCGCGCTCTGCGGGTCGCTGGAATGGCTGATCGTCGAGGGCATGCCGTCCTCAGTGGCCGGGATGCCATCCAGGTTTCGGACCCTCCCGTCGCCCGTTGCGTCCACGGCGCCGCGGGGTCGCGAGTCAGCGGGGTCGATGCAGCGTTCGCCGTAGGTGTGCAGCCACAGCACGGTGCGCCCGAGCTCGACCGCCTCGCGCCACAGGCCGAGATCTGCGGTGACCGGCACCCGGACGCCGGGAGTGGCGAGCTGTTCCGCGAACCGCGACGTGTAGCCCGGGTGCGCGGCCACCGCGGCAACGTAGGCGGTGAGGTCTGCCCCGGTGACCGTAGCCTCACCCTCGAGCGCGACCCTGTCGGCGATGGCCCTGCGCATAGCCACCGTCGCTGTCGGTCGGCCGTCAGGATGGAAGACCGGCAGAACCCGTCCGCCGCGGTTGTTGAACGAATGCATATCCGGCAGGAGCGCCGAGAACATGACGCCTGGGCCCGAACTGATCTGGTCGCTGTGCTGTTCGACGACAAATACCTGCTGCGCATGGCTGGCCGCCCTCCACAGTGGTGGCCGGGGAAAATCGATGACGCGGCTGTCGGGGATGACGTACTGGCGGTCGAAGCTGCGGTAGCCGATGAGCATCGGCGCCGCACCGTCCCCGTCCTCGGCTTCCAACGGCTTCTGCTCACCTGACCCGTCGAGGGCCTGCGGGCAGGTGGTCAGAGTGCGATCGCGGGTGGTCTTGAGCTTGGCCGCCCGAACGCTCACGTCGTCCTCGGAGATGAGGGCGCGCCACCGCCGGCGCAGTGTGTCCGCGCGGGGAGCGAAGACCCAGCTCCGGTTCGCCTTGATTCCCGGACTTGTGGCCGGGAACAAGTCGTTGAGAGCGGGGTAGTCGTCCCAACCGATGGCGTGGGCCGGGGTGAACGGAGCCGTCACCGGCGCCTGCCGGACGTCGGACCATCCGTCGTCGTCGAGACCCATCGTGGCGAGCTCGGCGAACTTGTCGGCCCGGCGCCCTCGGACGGCGCGGTACCGGATCCTGGCCGGGTCGCGAGGCGAGTCGGTTGCCTTGCGCAGGAAGATGCCGATGGCGAGGGTCTGCTGCACGCCGGGGAAGACCCGGGTCGCGACGTCGGGCTGCATCCCCTCGGGGGTCAGGTCGATCACCCAGCCCTCATCACAGACGCGACGCAGGTAGGCGCGCATCCCGGCGAACCCCGGCCCACGGAGGTAGGCGGCGGTCGTGATGAACGCGACCACCCCGTGCTGCTGGGAGCCGGGGTGCTCGTCGAACACCTTCCATCCCGCCCAGCGCCAGAAGTACCAGGCAAGGTTGTGCAGCACGTACTCCACGCGACCATTGCCGTCGAGCCGGAAGTCGTCCATCAGGTTGTCGGTGCCGTCGCCGCGCGCGACCCATCCGCCTTCGCTGATCGCGCGCTCGCGGTAGGGCGGGTTGCCGATCACGACGGTCACCGGCAGCGTCGCCTTGATCTCGCGGGCCCTCCGCGCGGATTCGGAGATCGGGATGGTCGCCGACGATGCGGGGATGATGTCCTGTTCGGGATCGTCGAGGGTGTTCGTGACGTGCAGCGCGACACCGCCCCCGGGCGGGACCTGCACGCCCATCTGAGTGAGCACGTCGTTCACCCGCAGCTCCGAGACGGCGTGCGGGCCCATCTGCAGCTCGAACCCGAACAGGCGGGTGGCCAGGTCGGCGACCGCCTCGCGGGCGGCGCCCGTTCCTGGGCCATCGGGACCGGAGAGCCGCTCGAACACCGTCTCCAAGATGCGCAGCAGGAACGTGCCGGTGCCGGCGGCCGGGTCGATGACGTTCACCCCGGACGAACCGATCCCGCGCGTCCGCTCCAGCCGGGTGCGGACCACGTCGTCGGTGAGTCGCACCATCTGCTGAGCGACATCAAGGGGTGTGTAGTAGGAGCCGGAGGACTTCCGCAGATCGTTGTCGTAGGCCTCCAGGAACTCCTCGTAGAGGTACAAGTACGTGTCGCGGCGGCCTGCGCGGACCCTGGCCCAGTCGACCGCGGTCACCACCCGCAGCAGGGTGTCGAGGGTGACCCGGAAGGACTCCTTGACGTGGTCGGTCAGCAGCTGCAGGGCCCGTCCCATGAGCGCACTGGACTCGCCGAGATCGCGCCCGACCTGGTGGATGCTGGTGTCGGAGAAGTCGACGTTGCGCGAGCGCGCCAGAAGCAGCGCGAACGTCACGCTCTGTGCGTAGCCGTCGGCGAACTGCTGGTCCGACGCCCCGGGGAACAGCAGCGACCGCCAATCGGCCGCGAGCCCGATGAAGGGCTGCGCAGACGCCGGTGCTCCCTGCTTGACCCGGGTGCGTTCGCGGTCGAGCTGGTCGACGACCTCGTCACGCAGCAGTCGGCACAACGGGGCCACCGCGCGGACGAGCGCGCCGACCGACCGGATCGGAGCCGGCGCCCAGCGCAGGAACGTCGTGAGCATCTGCTCGAAACCGGGACCGGTCGGCGTCAGCTCGCCAGATCCGGCGGTGAGTGTCCCGTGCAGGGTGTGGATGTCGCCGTCACGCACGCCATGGGAGTAACGGGCCCACTGCACGCCGTCGGTGTAGATCAGGTTCGGTAGGTCGGACAGCCGCTGCCACTGCTTGATGTTGTGCTTGCCGGTCAGGGCGGGCGCGTCAGCGCCGAGACCGGGCTTCTTGATCTCGATGTAGCCGCACACCGCGCCGTCGACCTGGATCGCGTAGTCGGGGCGGACTTGGAGCGCTTCCAGCGCGGACTCGCCCACCGGGACCACGGTGACGCCCAGCTGGTTTCCGAATTGCCGGACCAGAGCGACCAGCGGTGACCGCAGCGCGTCCTCGGGCTGGCCCTGACCGGTCGCCAGCGAGGCGCGGCTGTCGCGGCCGAACGTCGCCACGGCCTCGGCCAGCCAGGCGGGCGCAGTGTAGGCATCTGATCCTGCGTCGGCAGCGAGCGACACGTGCCTCCCCCCATCGGTACGGCAACAGACCGCGAACCTACGACACCTCACCGACAGCAAGCGCGACCGGTGTGTGAACGATCAGGCGATTCCCCCACGATTCGCCTGGTCGATCAGCCCATTCCCCTGGCGGACGACGATCATCGCGGCCGCGAGCAACCAGAGGACGACGGCCGGGGTGCCTGTCTGTCCCATGGTCCTGTGCGAGCCGCCTGCCGCGCGGCAGGCGCCCAGGTGGTCGGTGGCAAGCCGACCCGCAACGCAGGCGCGCAGCGCAGAGGAGCGGAAGCGGCGGACCTGACGGGGGATGTCGCGGCCGCTTCAGGCGTCGTATGGCGAGGTAGAGAACCCCAAGGCCGCGGCCGGGCGGGTGAGGTGGCTCTTCACTGCTCAGGATCGGGTAGACCCTCCCATCGTCGGGCGGTCGACGCGAACTGTGCCAGGGCCGCCAGGGTCGGGGCGCTGAGTCCGTCGAGCAGCAGCACCATCTCGCGGATGGCTGGTT
>JAKDNL010000208.1 GCA_030451825.1 Pseudonocardia sp.
GGATCCTTCCGGGGTCGAGCAGATCGCGCGCTGTCTGTGACTGTTCAACGGCCCGGGCCCGGCCGATCCATCCCGCTCGGCACTTGGCGGTCGTCACGTTTGGCGGCGCTGCGACGACCGACACCCGCGCGGGGCCACCGGCGCGGCTTAGGCTCGGAGGAATGAACCCGTCCACCGCCCAGGCCCGGGTGATCGTCGACGAGCTCGCCCGGTGCGGCGTGACCGACGCGGTGCTGTGTCCGGGCTCGCGCAACGCTCCGATGTCCTTCGCGCTGCGCGACGCGGACTTCGCCGGGCGGATCCGCCTGCACGTGCGCACCGACGAGCGCACCGCCGGGTTCCTGGCACTGGGGATGGCGGTGGCGTCCGGCCGTCCGGTGCCGGTGGTCGTGACGTCCGGGACGGCGGTGGCGAACCTGCACCCGGCCGTGCTCGAGGCGTCGCACGCCGGGGTGCCGGTGCTCGCGCTGACCGCGGACCGGCCGCCGGAGCTGCTCGGCACCGGCGCCAGCCAGACGATCGACCAGACACGGATCTTCTCCACGGCGGTGCGCTGGGCCGGGAGCACCGCCGTCGCCACCGAGGATCCGGGGGGCCCCGCGGGGGGGCGGTCGCCGGGCGCGCGGGCCGTCGCCGCCGCGACCGGAGCGCCCGGAACGCCCCCGGGGCCGGTTCAGCTGAACCTCCCGTTCGCCGAACCGCTCGTCCCCGACGACGCCGGCGGTGCCGGGAACGACGCCCCCGGCGGGCGGCCGGACGGCCTGCCGTGGACCGACGTCTCCCCGGTGCACCGCGCCGCCCCGCCGCTGCCGCTGGACCCCCGCGCCCGGACGCTCGTGGTGGCCGGTTCCGGAGGACCCGACGTCGACCCGGTACTGCTCGCGGGCGCGCCGGTCGTCGCCGAGCCGTCCTCGTCGCTGTGGCCGCAGGCCGTGCGGACCGCGCCGTGGCTGCTCGGCCGCGCGGAGCTGCGCCCGGAGCAGGTGCTGGTCGTCGGCCGCCCGACCCTGCACCGCGGCGTCTCCACGCTGCTCGCCGACCCGGACGTCGCCGTGTATGCGGCGGCCGGGGCGCACGGCGAGCCGTGGACCGACGTGGCCGGCGCCGTGCGCGCGGTCGGCGCGGTGCCGCCGTTGCGCCCGCCGCGGTAGTTCCGCGACGCCGGGCGCGCGGCCGACGACGGTGCGTCGGCCGCACTGGACGACGCCCTCGACGCCGGGCCCGATTCCCCGCCGGCCGGTCAGCGCGCTCCCGGGCTGCGCCTGGCCCGCGCCCTGGTCGCCGCGCAGCCCGACGGGGTACAGCTGGTACTCGGCTCGTCCAACCCGGTGCGCGACGTCGCCCTCGCCGCCGCCCCGCGGGCCGGGCTCACGGTGCGCGCGAACCGCGGGGTCGCCGGCATCGACGGCACCGTGTCCACCGCGGTCGGCGCGGCACTGGCCTACGACGGCCCGAGCGTGGCGCTGCTCGGCGACCTGACGCTGCTGCACGACACGACCGGGCTCTACCTGGGTCCGTACGAGCCGCGCCCGGACCTGACGCTGGTCGTGCTCAATGACGACGGCGGCGGCATCTTCCACCTGCTCGAACAGGGCGGCCCGGCGCACGCGAGCTCGTTCGAGCGGGTGTTCGGCACCCCGACCGGGGTGGATCTGCGGGCGCTCGCCACGGCCGCCGGGATCGGCTATGCGCGGTTCACCGGTGCTGCCGACGAGCTCGTCGCGCGTCCGGGTGGCGGGTTGCGGATCGTCGAGGCGCGGGCGGGGCGCGACGGGCTCCGGGAGACCCACGCGGCGTTGCGGGCCTGCGTCGAGCGCGCCGCCGACCGGGCGCTGGCCCGCACCGGCTGACCATAACCCTCGTGCGCGGAAATCGTCGTTCCAGCAGCGATATCCGCGCACGGGCTTAGCTTTGGAGGGCCTCGCGTACCGCGCGCATCTTCGCCGCGGCCTCCCGGACCTCGACGTCCGGATCGGAGTCCGCGACGATCCCGCAGCCGGCGAACAGGCGGGCGGTCGGGCCGTCGAGCTCGGCGCAGCGCAGCGCGATGCCCAGCTCACCGCCGCCGTGGGCGTCGAGGTAGCCGACCGGACCGGCGTAGCGGCCCCGGTCCATCCCCTCGATCTCCGAGATCAGCGCGGTGGCCGTGTCGGTGGGGGTGCCACCGACGGCGGCGGTCGGGTGCACCGCGCCGAGCAGCCCGAGCAGCGACACCGGACGCCCCGGGTCGAGATGTCCGCGCACGTCGCTGGCCAGGTGCGAGACGTTCGGCAGGGTCAGGACCCGTGGCGCCGACGGCACCTCGAGTTCGCGCAGCAGCGGGCGCAGCGACGCGGCCAGCGAGTCCACCGCATAGGCGTGCTCGCGGCGGTCCTTGCCCGAGCCGAACAGCGCCCCGCCCAGGTCGTACGCGGAGTCGTCGGCCGGAGCCGGGCCGTTGGGATCTGGGCCGTCCGGAGCCGCGCCGTCCGGATTCGGGCGCCGGCGCTCGCCGGGCCAGATCGTGCCGGCCAGCACCCGCGACTCGACGAGGCCGTCGCGCAGGCGCAGCAGCAGTTCCGGGGTGGCGCCGACGAGTCCGTCGACGGCGTAGCTCCAGCACGTCGGGTAGCCGCGGGAGAGCCCGTGCAGCAGGAACCGCGGGTCCAGGGGCGTTTCGGCGTGGGCGACGACGTCGTGCGCCAGGACCGCCTTGCCGAGCTCACCGGCACGCATCCGGCGCGCGGCCTCGGCCACGACCGTGCGGTAGCGGCTGGGGGAGACCCGCCCGTCGGAGTAGCGCAGCCGCCCGCCGGGACGCACCGGCGACGCGGCCGGCAGCGCGGACGGCGCCGGCTCCGGCCCGCCGGCGGGGACGATCTCGGTCATCCAGGCGCGCGAACCACGGCGCCCGACGACGACCCGGGGCACGACGAGCACCGACCCGGGGGAGTCATCGGCGAACGTGAAGCTGGCGAACGCGACCGCCCCGGTGCCCGGCAGCCCGACGTCGTCGCGCACGTCGAGGCCGGCGCGGAGTTCCTGCCACCAGCGGTCCGCGTCGGCGAAGCGGTCCGGCCCGGTTCCGGTGAACCGGGCGACCTCACCCCAGCCGACGATGCCCTCGCCCCCGCGCACCCAGCTGAGCACTCCGGAGTCCGCGGGCAGTACGTCGAGCAACGGGCCGGTCAGCCGGATCGGCTGGGTCCGGACCCGCAGCGCGGTGGTGGCCGGTGCGGCAGTCACACTTCGAGAGTAGGCAACGACGGGCGCCGGTGTGCGGGTGGTAGCGGGAGGCACCGGCCACACCCGATCGCCACGGCCCTAGGATCGGGTGCCGTGACCAGTCCCGCCGGCGACGTCCTGGCCGAGAGCCGGGCCACCGCGACCCGCCTGCTGCGGGCCGCCCGGCGCCGTGTCCCGGAGATCCTCATCGGCCTCGGCGTCGTCCTTACGGTGCTCGCCGTCCTAGCGCTGGCCGGGGCGTTCGTGGACGACGTACGGATCGGCTCGAACCGCGCCACCACCGCCGCGAGCGTGCTGGACGGGTCGACGTACTGGCGGACCGTCGTCCAGTTCGTCGACGACAAGGGCGGGCTCCAAACCCCGGCCGTGTCCTACCCGATCGGCCTGCGCCCCGGTGAGAGCATCTACGTGGAGTACGACACGACGAACCCGCTGCGGGTCCGGGTGGCGGGGCGCAGCGCCGTCGACGGCATCGCGCCGATGGGCGGAGGCCTGGTCGTGCTCTGGCTGATCCTCGGGCCGCCGGCGGTGTGGCTGCGCCGGCGACGGGAGCACGCCGAGCGCCGCACCCCCTGAGGTGCTGCCCGGCGGGCCCGCCCACCGTGGGGTCGTCCGGGGGTGAGCGTGCACGCGCCGCCCGGGCTGGGTCGTGCTCAGCCGTCGCTGCCACTGCTGCCACGTGTCCGGGTCGAGGGTCCGGGCGACCGGCGGGGTGGATGCGGTCCGCTGTGTGGGGATGGACGGGACGGTGACCGGTCGCCGCTCGACGACCAGTGGCTCCCACGGCCAGTACGCCTGCACCTTCTTCGAGTGCCAGAACCCCAGCCCGAGGACCAGGCCGAAGATCAGGTGCCCGATGAGTGAGAGCAGCAGCGTCGTCGGGGTCAGCGGGAACATCAGCCGCTCACCGTCGGGGGCCAACGCGACGGTCGCGATCAGCCCGGCCCAGACCGGGACGACGGCGAACGCCACCGCGCTGAGCACCACAGCCCGTCGCGACCGCAGGTGCAGCCCGCACGCTGACGCGCCGACGAAGTAGGTGATGCCGATGCCGCCGCCGTCGCCGAGGTAGCGCCACAGGTAGCCGACGACGGCGCCGCCCACGAGGTCGTCCGGGTTGCCGGTGATCCAGGTGCCCATGGTGGGGATGAAGTCCCCCCAGAGGCCGAGCATGTGGACCGTGTCCAGCCGGAAGACGTCGTAGGCCGCGCAGGCCACGACACCCCAGACCAGGCCGCGGGCGATCACGCGGTCGCTGTCGTCCGGCGCGAACACGGTGATCGCGACGACGCACATCGCCAGGGGGATCACCAGCAGCGCGGCCGTGAGCTGCATCCGGACCAGGCCGAAGACGTGCGCGGAGATGGCCAGCAGCGGCAGGCCCGCGAGCAGGACGTGCAGGCCGACGCGTTTCCAGGTCCATCCGGGCCTGCGCTCGGACGGCGCCGGGTCACCGATCCGGTCGGCGGTCCGCACCCGGGGCGCGAGCATCAGGAACCCGTCCGGGCGGCCTTGTCGCCGCGCGGGGTCACCGCGTGCCAGCCGCCGGTGTCGGCCCGGGACGACAGCCGCCCGTCGTCGCCGCGGTGGGTGTAGAGCGGTGCCCCGGCGAGGGTGACCTGGACGGCGCCGTCGGGCCGGTTCAGCGTGCCGATGCGGTCGTCGTCGACGCCGAGCGAGTCCGGTTGCTGACCGGCCGGCACCGTGAACGGCTGCCACTCCTGGGTGCAGGCCCCGACGCACCGCGAAGCCGGGGGCGCCGTGGTGTCGGCGTCCGAGCGGTACAGGATCCGGCCGGACCCGTCGGTCGCCAGGTCCCCGACCGCTGACTGCACGGCCCAGAGCTGGGCGGTCCCGGACCCGTGGTGCCCACCGCCCGTTCCGCCCGCTCCGGCCGTGTCGCCGTGCTGCATCCCGGCCATGCCGTGCTCCATACCGGGCATGTCGTGCGCCATGCCGGGCATGTCGTGCTGCATCGGGGCCGGATCCTGGCCGGAGGCGCCCGCCTCGGCGGCGGGGGCGGCGGATGATGGGGCGTCATCGGGCCCGGCTCCGCCGGCGCAGCCGGCCACCGCGACGAGCAGGAGCCCGCCGATCGCGGGCAGCCACGTGGTCGTCCGGCGGGGTGCTCCGGTCGTGGAGTGGCGGTTCGGTCCGGGACGTCGAAGCTCGGAACGTGCCTTCGTCATCGTGTCATTTCCTGTCGGGGGGCGCCCCGGCGCGAGGGTCGACCGGGGGTGCACGTCCGCGGGATCGTGGGGGAGCGACCGCGACGCGACGGGTCCGACCGTAGGAAGCCGAGGGCTTCCGAGTTGCGTCCCTGAGAGCCCCGACCGCCGTCCAGGCACGCCGGCGCGACAAGCGGTGACGGCGGGGGGCCGCCCGGAGCAACCCTCAGGGCCGGACGGACCGGCCCCTCTCAGGAAGTGGCGTCCGGGCTCACCCGTGCCACAGGCGGTGCACCTCGTCGGCGACCGCCGGGAGCGCGACCAGCAGGCCGCCCACGGGCATCGGATCCGGCCGCCCGGCCCGGTCCATCACGACCGCGCCGGCCTCGCGGGCCAGGCACAGCGCCCCCGCGACGTCCCACTCGTGGTAGCGCTCGAGCACCGCGGCCACCGCGTGCCCCAGCGCCACCTGGGTGACCGCGAGCGCGGCCGAGCCCAGCACCCGCACGCCCGCGTGCGCCTCCCGGACCCGGCCCACGAACCCGGCCTCCGGGTCCTCGGCGCAGACCAGCGAGCCGGCCACCACGGGGTGCGCCACCGGTCGGATCGGCACGCCGTTGGCGCGGAACCCGCGGCCGCGGGCCGCCGCGTAGATCTGCCCGCGCCCCGGGTCGGCGACCACCCCGACGGCCGGGCCGGAGGCGTCGACCAGCGCCAGGCTGTAGGCACACCAGGGCAGCCCGGCGACGTAGTTCGCGGTGCCGTCCACCGGGTCGACGACCCAGCGCATCGGCGCGTGCGCGGCGTCCGGGTCGGCGCCGTACTCCTCGCCGACGACCGGGAACGTCGGGAACTCCGCGGCCAGCACCCGGCGCGTGTGGCGCTCCAGGGTGCGGTCGGTGTCGGTGACCCAGTCGAACGGGTTCGCCTTGGTGCCGGTGCCGGTGCCGGTGCCGGTGGTGGCGGGGCGGTCGCCGTGGTCCCGCCCGAGCGTCGCCGAGATGACCTCGGCGGCGTCGTTGGCCAGCCGGCCGGCCGCCTCCAGCGCGCGGGAGAGCAGGCCGGGGTCGACCGGCTCCGCCGGCGGGAGCTGCGGGAGCGGCATCGAGGCGACCGTCATGTGGACCCAGTGTCGGGGTGCCCGATGGCCCCGTCGCGTCCGCGAGATGACGGGCCGGCGCCCGAGGGGCCAACTCCGTTTCCGGGTCGCCCAGAGTTGGCCGACTGTTGGACGACGGGTCACGCGCGGGACGGCGCCCGGCGTCACCGCCGCACCAAGGTCATCGCTGTGCGAGTCGCCATCGTGTCCGAATGCTTCCTGCCCGTGGTCAACGGCGTCACCAACTCGGTCCTGCGGGTGCGCGAGCACCTGATCGCCGGCGGGCACGACGTGCTCGTCATCGCCCCGGGGGCGATCGAACCCGGGGACCACGGCGCGATCCCGGTCGTCCGGATCCCGGCCGTGGACCTGCCGGTGGTCAACTCGATGCCGGTCGGCGTGCCGAGCCGGCGGATCCTCACCGCGCTGCGCGCGTTCGCCCCCGACGTCGTGCACCTCGCGGCGCCGTTCGTGGTCGGAGCCCGCGGCCTGGCCGCCGCGCGACGCCTGGGCGTGCCGACGGTCGCGGTCTATCAGACCGACGTGGCCGGGTTCGCCGCCGCCTACGGCCTCGGGCTGACCGCCCGGGCGGCGTGGCGCTGGACCTGCCGGCTGCACAACCAGGCCGACCGGACGCTGGCCCCGTCGAGCTGGGCCACCGGCGCGCTGCGCGACCGCGGCGTGGCGCGGGTGCACCAGTGGGCCCGCGGCGTCGACACCCGCCGGTTCACCCCGTCCCGGCGCTCGGAGTCCTGGCGCGCGCACCTGGCGCCGAACGGCGAGACCCTGGTCGGTTTCGTCGGGCGGCTGGCCCCGGAGAAGCAGGTCGAGCGCCTGGCCGTGCTGGGTGGGCTGCCCGGCGTGCGGCTGGTCGTGGTCGGCGACGGGCCGAGCGCCGAGCGGCTGCGCGAGATGCTGCCGGGCGCGGCGTTCCTCGGCCGGCGCGGCGGCGACGAGCTGGCCGACATCTACGCCTCGCTGGACCTGTTCGTGCACACCGGGCAGGCCGAGACGTTCTGCCAGGCCGTGCAGGAGGCGCTCGCCTCCGGGGTTCCGGCGATCGCACCGGACGCGGGCGGTCCGCGCGACCTGGTGCTGCCGGGGATCACCGGCTACCTGGTCGCACCCCGCCCGGACGGGGGCGAGCCCGGGGACCCGGCCACCGACGCCGCCGACGCGGAGCTGCGCGAGGCCGTGCTGGCCCTGACCGACCCGGCCCGGCGCGCCGCGTTCGGTGCGGCGGCGCGCCAGTCGGTCCTGCGCCGCACGTGGACCGCGGTCGGCGACGAGCTCGTCGCGCACTACACCGACGTCCTGCGCGCGGCCGAGCACGCCGTCCCCCTCCGCGCGGCCTGAGGTGCGGATCGTCCAGCTCGCGAACTTCTACGGCCCTCGCTCCGGCGGCCTGCGCACGGCGCTGACGGCGCTGGGCTCGGGCTACGTCGGGCGCGGGCACGAGGTGGTCCTGGTGGTGCCCGGCGCCCGCGCCTCGGACGAGGTGCTGCCCGGCGGGATCCGCCGCGTCCGGGTCCCGGCGCCGCTGCTGCCCGGCACCGGCGGCTACCGCGCCGTCGACCCGTGGCGGGTGACGCGGCTGCTGGAGCGCCTGCGCCCGGCCGCGATCGAGGTATCCGACCGGCTCACCCTGCGCGGCCTCGGCGGCTGGGCGCTGCGGCGCGGGGTACCGAGCGTGGTCGTCTCGCACGAGCGCCTCGACCGCCTGCTCGACCAGTTCCTGCTCCCGGACCGGCCGGCCCGCGCCCTGGCCGACCTGGCCAACGCGAGGATGGCCGCGGCCTACGACACGGTCGTGTGCACCACGTCGTTCGCGCGTGCCGAGTTCGACCGGATCGGCGCGGCCAACGTGCGCCAGGTCCCGCTCGGGGTGGACCTGGCGACGTTCTCCCCGCGCCACCACGACGCGGACCTGCGCCGTGAGCTCGCCGCCGGCGCGGCCACGCTGCTGGTGCACTGCGGCAGGCTGTCCCCGGAGAAGCACCCCGAACGCAGCATCGACACCGTGGCCGCGCTGCACGACGCAGGCGCCTCGGTCCGGCTGGTCGTGGCCGGCGACGGGCCGCGGAGGGCCGCGCTGGAGCGGCGTGCCTCCGGGCTGCCGGTGACGTTCCTCGGCTTCGTCTCGCACCGCGCCCGCCTGGCCGGCCTGCTGGCCTCGGCGGACGTCTCGATCGCGCCCGGACCGCACGAGACCTTCGGCCTCTCCGCGCTGGAGGCCCTGGCCAGCGGCACCCCGGTGGTGGTGTCGCGGTCCTCGGCGCTGCCCGAGATCGTCACCTCGGTGTCCGGGCACCCGGTCTACGGCGCGTCCGCCGCGGACGCCCCGGAGGCCTTCGCCGCGGGGGTCACCACGGTGCTGGCCGCGGACCCCGACGGCCGCCGCCACGCCGCCCGCTCGCGGGCCGAGCAGTTCGGCTGGCCGGAGTCGGTGGAGGGGATGCTGGCCAGCCTCACGGCCGCCTGACCTGGGATCGGCAGCCGGTAAGCCGTGTTCGTCATCGGAATGTCGGGGTTCGGGTGGATACCCGACCCATGACCGCGCCGACGACGATCGAACGTTCCGGGCCGGCGATCCGAGCCACGCTGGCAGAGTGCTCCTCCGACGAGTGCGCGGAGTTCGAGACCGACTTCCGGGAGGCGGCTCTGCAAGCGAGCCGGACGTTCGACCTGGCGCCGCTCGATGCCGTGCGCGAGAACCTGACCTGAGCGTGGCCCGTAGTGTCGAGGGCGTGTCCCGGGCCGATCTCGACAAGGATCCGCGCGACGTCGCCTCGATGTTCGACGGCGTGGCGCGCCGCTACGACCTGACCAACACCGCGCTGAGCGGCGGTCAGGACCGCTACTGGCGGGCGCAGACGCGGCGCGCGCTGGCGCCCCGGGCCGGCGAGCGGGTCCTGGACCTGGCCGCGGGCACCGCCGTGTCCACCGTCGAGCTGGCCCGTGACGGCGCCTGGTGCGTGGCCGCGGACTTCTCCCAGGGGATGCTGCGCGCCGGTCGCGGGCGCGACGTCCCCAAGGTCGCCGCGGATGCGCTGGCGCTGCCCTTCGCCGACGCCTCGTTCGACGCGGTGACGATCTCGTTCGGCCTGCGCAACGTCGCCGACCCGGACGCCGGGCTGGCCGAGCTGGCCCGCGTCACACGGCCCGGCGGGCGCCTGGTCGTCTGCGAGTTCGGCACCCCCACCTGGACGCCGTTCCGCGTCGCCTACCAGGAGCTGATGCTCTCCCGGGTGCTGCCCGCGATAGCCCGCGCGGTGTCGTCGAACCCGGACGCCTACGTCTATCTCGCCGAGTCGATCCGGGACTGGCCCGCGCAGCCGCGGCTGGCCGAGCGGATCGGCGCGGCGGGCTGGGAGCGGGTCGCCTGGCGCGACCTGACCGGTGGCGCGGTCGCGCTGCACCGGGCGTTCAAGCCCGCCTGAACGCACCCGCGTCACCCGGCCCGACCACCCCTCCCCTCCGGGAGGGGCCGAACCCGTACCCGGGTCCGTCCGCGCGGGGGCTAGCCCTACGGCTTACACTTGCCCCGAACTTCGTGAAATTCTTCACAAGGGAGGCGGACGCCCGGCGGGGGGAGGGTCCATGAGCAGCGGCGATGGCCTCTGGTCAGGTTGCGCGTCGGTCGTGAACTAAGGCTCGCCTGGGTCGTTCGTCACTGGGGCGCGCGCATATGGTCCCCCCGATCGACCGGCGTCGATCAACACCGGCGGCGATGGGGCCGCGTCGTCAGCGACTACGAAGGTGTACGGATGCTCGATCCCTATCTCCCGCTCGTTCTGCTGTTCGCCCTGGCGGCGGCGTTCGCGCTGTTCTCGGTCGTGTCGGCGCCCTACATCGGTCCGCGCCGCTACAACAGCGCGAAGCTGGACTCCTACGAGTGCGGCATCGAGCCCTCCCCGCAGCCGGTCGTCGGCGGCGGACGGATGCCGGTCGCCTACTACGTCACCGCGATGCTGTTCATCCTGTTCGACATCGAGATGGTCTTCCTCTACCCGTT